>NZ_LN889803.1:0-205886 GCF_900009145.1 Planktothrix tepida PCC 9214 | reverse complement strand
ATCAGTTATCAGTTATCAGTTATCAGTTATCAGTTATCAGTTGACAGTTATCAGTTGACAGTTATCAGTTGACAGTTATCAGTTATCAGTTGACAGTTGACAGTTGACAGTTGACAGTTATCAATTATCCATTATCAATTATCGGTTGACAGTTTTTAGTGATCCTAGTATTTTTAAGGATGGCAAAAAGAATTTTTCCGACTTCATCAGCATCTTGATAGATACTGTTAAAAGCTTGTTCATCTAAATAGCTTGTGTCTTTTAATAAAGAAAGCCAGTATTTAGTTTCCAGACATTCTTTATATGCAATAGACATTTTGGCAGAAAAATCTGCTGGAGATATTGCACCATTAGCTTCAGCAATATTCGCTCCAATTGATGTACCACTTCTAATTAACTGCTTAGACAAAACCCACTCCTGCTTATTTTGAGTTAGATATTTATAAGCATTAACAACCCGAATCGCAAATTTATAAGCTTTATCATAAACCAAACTTTTTTGACACAATCCTTCATCACTCATCAATACCTCCTCTTATTAACTAATGATTCATTCCCCAACATCCAATTGATTAAGACTAACCCCCAACTGAGTACAGACGCGACATGGCGCGCCTCAACTGTCAACTGTCAACTGTCAACTGTCAACTGATAACTGGTACAGACGCGCCATGGCACGTCTCTACTGATAACTGATAACTGATAACTGATAACTGATAACTGATAACTGATAACTGATAACTGTCAACTGATTACTATTCGACTTCTGCCTTGGGCTTTAGCTTGGTAAAGGGCTGTATCCGCAGCTTGGTAAAGGGTTTGTATGTCTTTGCCATCATCAGGAAACTGAGCAATTCCGCCACTAAAGGTGACTTGAAAGGGAATTCCATTCTTAGCCCAGAATTGGTGCTGGCTGAAAACCTCAAAAATCTCCTGTAATCGATGAATTCCAGTGGATTTCATTATCCCATATATCCCTATTACAAATTCCTCGCCCCCCCAACGTCCTACCACGTCTTCTTGTCTTAAGGATTGTTGTAAAAGTTTGCCCAAATAACTTAAAACCTGATCTCCGATATCGTGTCCATATTGATCATTGATGCGTTTGAAATGATCTAAGTCCAACATTACTAGACTGAAGGGTTGTTGTTGTCGTTGGGCTAAATGGAGTAACGAAGTTAGGTCTTGTAACGCTTTTCGCCGGAGACTGACTCCCGTTAACTCATCCAATTCCGTCATTTTCCAGCGTTGTCGCTGTTGTAGTCGAATTTCAATCCGAGTCAGCAATTCTTGGGGGCCAATGGGTTTCGATAAAACATCATCAGCCCCGGCGGTAAAACTGCGTTGAATGGTTTCAGGGTCAGTATAACCGGATAAAACCAAAATAGGTAATCGGTTCCAGCGTGGATCACGGCGAATAATTTCACACAAATCCCAACCCGTGACACTGGGGGAGGGTATGGGATCTGTCAGTTTCAAGGCGCAGATGTTGGATAATTCCAAATCCAGAATTAACAAATCAGGAGCCGTTTGTTCTAAGATTTCCCAAAATTTTTCGGCTTGATTCAGCAAGATGACCTGATAACCTGCGTCTTCTAATACACTTTCTAAAGCTTCTAGTAAAATTAGATTGTCATCAACGACTAAAATCCGAGTCGATAGGGAATTTTTTTGCTCTAAAACTTGGGATACCGCCTGCATGATTTGATTGGGAGTTAAGGGTTTTTGCAAGAAGCAGGGACTTCCCAACCGCGCCGCCTGAATTCGCTTCATCCAGGCGGGTTCTGCCGTTAACATTACCACTGAAATATTGGGATATTGATGTCGTACCGTTGCTAGAAAATCTAATCCCGTTTCTGTAGAATTCGGGAAGTTGAGATCCAAGATTATGCTATCAAATTGATACCGAGTCAACAGTTGTTGGGCTTGGTGCAGATCCGTGGCAATATGGGATTCATAGCCCCAATTCACGGCTTCAATGGCAATAATTTGAGCCAGGGGAAAATCATCATCTACAAGTAACAATGTGCTGCGAATCGGGGTTTTAGATTGAGGTTGAGGTTGGGGATCACTTTTGTGTTGGATGTGTTGATTAGTCTGTTCAATCGCGTTCCGTAATCTGGTTGTTAAGGTTTGGAGTTGGTCGGCTTCTGCTAATCCCAAGGGTTCTCCCGATTTCAAAATCTGCTGAATTTGGCGGGATAAATCCGAGGCTGACATTAATCCAAAACACCCTAATGATCCGATTAACGTATGAATTTCTCGTTCTGCATGGTGTTGTTGTTCGGGGGTTAATCGTCCTTCATATAAGGCTGCGATCGCCTGTTGAACAATGGATAAGCGATCGCAGTAAAGGGGTTGGGACTCCTGCCATACGGGCCACAATTCAGGTAGCATTTCTGAAGTTAGGAAAGACGGATCTAATTGTTGAGGAAATTCCTTCAAAACTTCCGGTTTTTTTTGTGATTTTTGGGCTTTATTTGGGGTTTGATTCTGTTTTTCTAATCTTAATCGATAGCCTAATTTATACAGGGTTTCTATAATATCTTTAGACCCCTGCTCTTTGAGTTTTTTTCGTAATCCTTTAATATGCGCTCGAACTGTTCCTTCACTGGGAAATTCATCGGATTTCCACAGACAATCTAATAAGCGACTGACACTAAAAATCTGATGGGGATTTCGCAGAAAAAGCTGTAATAATTCATATTCTTTTGCGGTTAATATGATCGGTTGATCTTGATAGGTTACTTGACAACTATTAGGATTCATACACAATTCCCCCCAAGTTAATTGGGGTGAGCGACTGTCTGGATGTCGTCGCAATAAGGCCCTCATTCGAGCTAAAAATTCTTGTAAATCAAACGGTTTAACAATATAATCATCTGCTCCTGCATCCAAACCCATGACTTTATTGGTGACTGTATCCAAAGCGGTCATCAGCAGTATAGGTGTATCAGAATTCCGGCTTGAGGGGGAGGAGGAATTTACTCGAAGTTGTTGACAAAACTGTAAACCATCTAATTGAGGTAAACCTATATCGAGTAAAATTAAGTCGTAGGTAAAGGTTTCTGCAAAGTTCCATCCGATCAATCCATCTCTGGCTAAATCGACCTGATAATGATGCTGCACTAAGAGAGTTTCCAATAGTTTAGCTAAATTGGGATCATCTTCTACACACAGAATTTTCACATTTTTATTCCTTGTGGATGTTATGCGGGATGATTCAATTTTACGCACTATTGCCTACCTCTCAATCAAGCATTATAAAGGAGGTCGGTCAGTGTAACAAAGATAGAACCAGAGAAGGTTGACTAGGGAGAGAAGTCTCTTTGCGGGATAAAATGCTGAGGGGCGGATTTTTAAGCTCGAATACAGGCATTTCTTCCCAACAATGACGGCAGAACCAATAGACTTGATGGTTGCGGGTATGACGAAGCATTGATTCAGAGCAGCAGGGACAAGTATTCATAGGAGGATTAAGAAATTTTATTCAAAGTAAAGTATTATTAAGAGTGAACTGGGACTAAAAAGTTATTCCCGGTATCCAATTCTAATGTAGACTCAACTTGTGAAAATTTTGTGAATATTCTATTTTTATTTTGTTTTTTCTATTTCTGATTGATTATTCTCTATTCCTGTTCTCACTTTCATAAAAACAACCCATTGATAGAGGTTGAGAAAACCCGGTGAACTACCTACACCGACCCGACTAGGGCGGTGTAGGCTTCCGAATTCACAGACCAATGCCCCTTACTTTTACAAGCAGGTGGTCTTACACAGCCTCCATCGGCAAAGACGAGGTTCCCTCCGCCTTCAGTTAATATTCTGATCCCTTCATTCCTGATGTTGAGTGCCGCGTTTTCGTCACGGTCATGATGAGTATGACAATTAGGACAATCCCATTCTCTGATATCCAGAGATAATCCATCTAGGACATGACCACAACTCGAACAGGTTTTGGAGCTAGGGAAAAAGCGATCAATTTCTACAAGTTCACCGTTGCTTTGTTTCAACTTGTAATCAATAAAGTTGACAAATTTTCCCCAACCCACATCAGATATTGCTTTTGATAACTTCCGGTTCTTAACCATTCCCTTGACGTTGAGGTTTTCAACGACAATCACTTGACTTTCGTTTACCAACTTTCTTGATAATTTATGCAAGAAATCTTGGCGGGAGTTGGTTATCTTTTCGTGAACCTTAGCTACAATTTTTCTAAACTTCTCTCTCGATTTACTACCTTTAGTTTTTCGGGAGAGTTTTTTCTGTTTCCGGGCTAGATTTTTCTGATGACGATATAAATGTTTGGGGTTAGCGTATTTAGTTGCATTTTCTCCATTATGAGTAATTGCGAAATCTTTTAACCCTAGATCAATCCCAATAATATTATCTCCCGACTGTTTAACGTCAGTTCCTTCGACTTCACATAAAATTGAAGCAAAATATTTATCAGTCGAAGTTTTGGAGATTGTTACTGTTTTAATCTTTCCCGTAACTTCTCGATGAAATATCGCTTTGATCTCACCAATTTTGGGAACTTTTAGGTATTCACCATTAACAGTAACACTTTGGGGATACTGAATTGATTGCTTGTGATGTTTGGATTTGAAATTAGGAAATTTAGCTCGTCCCTCAAAAAAGTTTTTGTAGGCTCTATCTAAATTTATAGCTACACATTGAAGAACTGATGAGTAGCAATTCTCTTTGAGCCAAGGATATTCTTTTTTAAGTTGAGGGAGCATTCCTTTATAAGATGCTAATTTTAGGCTTTTACCAGTTTCTTGATAGTGCTGAATACAGGCATTTAAGGCAAAATTCCAATACCATCTTGCACAGCCAAACGATTTAGCTAATGCCAACTCCTGTTCAGGTGTTGGATAGAGCCTTACTTTTGTTGCCTTTAGCACTTTGAATCACCTCCTTTTTTATTATATTATATTTTATAATAACCAATTATTGAACATTCTAGTCCCTGACCGCAATTCATCCCACGCTGCCCTAACGGGTCAGACGTGGGGCACTCGTTGCGGAAGAAGCTAAAATTAAGATGAATCAAGAAGTAGGAGGACAATGGGATGCGACCGTTGCTGGAGATGCACCGACAACGCCAAATAATGGCTGCATCTCGACCCAAACCCGTTCAGAAGTTATGGCGTCAGTGGAGGAAATATTTTTATCGTCGTTTTATCCACCGTCAAGGTAAACCTGAATATTTAGCTAGAGGTTTAGCTGTTGGGGTGTTTACGGGTTGGTTTCCGTTTTTTGGCTTACAAATCATTTTAGGGGTGGCTTTAGCAACCCTTCTGCGGGGCTATAAATTGTTGGCGGTGGTTGGAACTTGGGTGAGTAACCCCATTACTTCTATTCCTATTTATTGGTTTAATTTTCATATCGGTCAATGGTTATTAGGTTTTCCTACCCTTTCTTTAGAAGAAGAACAATCTTTATCTTTTGATAATATTCTTAACTTAGGCACAGATTTTATCATCGCTTTATTGGTTGGATCTTTCACGGTTGCCTTAATTTGTGCAATTATTAGTTATTGGGGAAGTTTATATTTTATTCACCGTTTGCATCAAAAACAATTTTATCGACGGTATCGAAAAATGCACTCATCTGATTACAATTGATTCTGGGTTATTAATTTCTGATATAAAGCTAGTAATCTTAACAAAATATCAAAAATACGTTACAATAATGGATTAGAAAGTTATTCTAGGATTGAGAATTAATGAAGACTGCGTTAATTACAGGAGCGTCTGTTGGAATTGGGGCGGCGTTTGCAAAGGAACTGGCATCTCGCAAAATGGATGTGGTTTTGGTAGCTCGTTCTCAAGATAAATTAGAAAAACTAGCTGAACACTTTCAGACTCAATATAATATTAAAGTTCATGTCATTCCTCAAGATTTAACTCAACCGGGTGCAGCAAAAGCAGTTTATGATGCCATCTCTCAAGCGGGATTAACTGTTGATTTACTGATTAATAATGCTGGGTTTGGAGATTATGGTGCGTTTGTTGATAGACCCTTAGAAAAACAAGTTCAAATGATTCAGTTGAATATTTTAGCTTTAGTTGAACTGACTCATTTATTCTTAACCGATATGAAAAAACGAGGTTCAGGTGCAATTGTTAATGTGGCTTCTATTGCGGGTTATCAACCTTTACCTTATTCTTCCGTTTACTCTGGAACAAAAGCCTTTGTTTTGACGTTTACAGAAGCCTTATGGGCAGAAAATAAAGACTCTGGGGTGAGAATTTTAGTGGTGTGTCCTGGCCCTACAGAATCTAACTTTTTTGTAGAAGCAGAATTTCCCCAAACCTTTGCAGGTGCCGGACAAAATTATGCAACGGCGGAGGAAGTAGTTGAAGAGACGTTACAAGCGTTAGAAAAAGAGTTTTCAACTTTAGTAACGGGGGGATTAAGTAATCAATTTATTGTGAATTTACCTCGATTTTTTCCTAGGGATACGATTGTTAGTATTGTAGAAAAACAGTTTAAACCTAAGAAATAATCTTGTTGTAGGGCTAAAGCCCTCCGATCTTGGGGTTAAAGCCCTACAACGATTTATGCGGATAAGTGCCACCGGGTAAGATTTTAACCAGGGGAGAATTGCGATAAAACACTTTCCAAAAGTCCTTCCCTATAGGAAGTAAGTANAACTGATAACTGTCAACTGATAACTGATAACTGATAACTGATAACTGATAACTGATAACTGATAACTGATAACTGATAACTGATTTTACTCTTTCCAATGCAACAGCAAGCGCATCTGTTGAACTAAATCAGGAGCCGTGAAGGGTTTAGTAATGACTCCAGCAATAGGAAGTTCACTCAATTGTTGTTTTTCGTGAATCTGAGCTTTTGCCGTTAATAAAATAACGGGAATCGATGCAATAATTGAAGTTTCCTGTATTTTTTTAAAGGTCGTAATACCATCCATTTCTGGCATCATCACATCTAATAGAATAACATCAGGACGTTCTACTAACGCTCGATCAATGCCTTGCTGACCGGATGTTTCCATCAACACCTCCCATCCAGCAATCGCTTTTAAGGAAATCTGGACAATTTGACCGATCGCCCGATCATCATCAATAATAAGAACTCGCTTCATAATTAATAGGAATTGTAAAATAAAATGTGCTGCCGACTTGGAGACGACTTTCCACCCAAATTTGTCCCCCATGCTGTTGAATAATACTCCGACAAATAGCTAATCCTAAACCAGTTCCCCCTTTTTCACGCGAATCAGAACTGTCAACTTGGTGGAAGCGTTCAAAAATACTCTCCAGGTTTTCTTTCGGAATTCCCCGTCCTTGATCTCGAATTGCAAATAACAAAAAGTCAGAGGTTAGGGGCGGATAAATTTTGTTGGAGGTTGAAGCTTGATGTGCATTGATAGTGGGTTGTTCATCATCTGAAGAAGATTGATAAAGATGCACTGAAAGATGAATTACAGAGTGATTAGGAGAGAATTTAATGGCATTACTCAGCAGATTAATCAAAACTTGTAATAATCGATCTGGATCAGCATCAATCTCAAAAGGTTGAATCTGACTTTCAAGGACAATCCCACCTTGATTGGCTAACTCCTGCATTTGAGCAATCGCGGTATTGATTAAAATCGTAACATCACAGGGGCGAATTGCCAGACGAATTTTACCCGATTCCAAACGCTCTAAATCTAAAATATCATTCACCAAACGTACCAACCGATTAACCCCGGTCATAGCAATATCCAGGGTAATTTGTCCTTCAGGAGACTGCGGTGCAATAATATTGCTATGAAGTAAACTCAAACCCGCCTGCATAGCAGTTAGTGGCGTGCGTAACTCATGACTGACCATAGAAATAAATTCAGCCTTCATGCGTTCGAGTTGATAGCGTTCTGTAATATCTTCTCCAATACTGAGAGTACCAATAGGCTGACCCTCAACATTTTGTAATAAAGTATTATTCCAGGCGATTATGCGTTCCTCTCCTGATTGGGTGAGAATAGAATTTTGATAATAGGGATGGAAATCAACCGTCATAATGTCTTGGAACATCTTGTTAACTTCTAATCTTTGATGGGGGGGAATAAAGTGATCAAACCACATTTTTCCTAAGACTTCCGCTTCCGAATATCCGGTTAATTTCAGGAAAAAAGGATTGATATATTCAACCTGACCCTCTTCATTTAAAGCTACAACAATTAACTGCACATTATCGAGAAGAGATTGCCAACGTCGGTTGGATTCGCGTAGGGTTGCTTCTGTTTGTTTTTGCTGTGTAATATTACGAATAATAGTAGAAATAAATTGAACTTGATTCGTCCCAAATGTATGAGCCAGGATCACTTGAGAAACCGGAATTTCCGCTCCATCCGATTTCAAAATAGCCGTTTCTCCCATCCAAACCCCTTCTCGAATCGCAGTCGGAATTCCCTGATCTCTAAGAATAGAAAAAGCCCAGGGCGGGTGCACATCAGGAATCAAAAGTTGATCAATTGGTGTGTGTTCTGGAAAGCCAAACATTCGACGACCTGACAAGTTAAGGTATTCTACCCCCAGTGTATTAACCGAAGCCGTTGCGATAATATCGGACGTTACTTCTAAAATATCAATCAGTTTTTCTCGCTCGATTTCAATTCGTTTGCGATCGCTAATTTCTATAATAATATTCCCAATTGCCTTTTGATTTTGAGTGTTCCCTGGAATCGGAAAATAGGACACTAACCAATAGTGCATCACGTTGGGTTCTTGGGGTAAAGTGATCGCAATTTCTCTATTAGATATAGCTTCTCCCGTTTCCAATACCTGTTGTAATAAAGGTAGAATTGAGGGAGCTAGATGGGGTAAAAGTTCGCTGACTGAATGATTAAGATGGGCTTCAATGGAATAACCATTCATATCAGCAAAGGCTTGATTGACTTGCACAAAGCGGAACTGATGATCTCGAATTCCTAAGCCAATATTAGCAACGGAAGCCGCATCAAAGAAACTCTGTAACAGTTGTTCCTGTTTTTTTAATTTTTTCTCTATGATTTCTCTGGTTATCAGTTCTTTTTGCAGACGATTATTGATTTTAGTTAATATTTTTGTGCGTTGTTTAACCTTTTCTTCTAGTTCTGTATTCAGATTGTGTAGGGCAATTTCTGCTCGTTTACGCTCGGTAATTTCTAAGGTGATGCCTAAAATATGGCTCGGTTGACCGTTGGCATCTATCAGCAAATATCCTCTTCCCAACATCCAATGGAGACTCCCATCTAGCCCATAAATCCGATATTCAACAGTGTAAATATCGTGGTTTTCAAGGGTATTTTGGAGGCTGTGTTCAATCTGGGGAAGATCATCAGGATGGAGTAAATTTTTCCAGGCTTCAAAGTCAGAAACTCGACTGTCTAAAGGCAGTCCCCATAATATTAATTGATTGTCACTACAAGTTAATTGATGACTTTGCAAATCCCAATCCCAGCACCCAATCTCGGTTAACTCTAGGGTCATGCGAAGCCGTTGTTCACTGATTTTGAGGCTTTTTTCTAATTGTTTGCGTTGCGTAATATCTTCAGAAAAAATAATAATTCCAGAAATTTCACCTTGGCTATTAGACCAAGGGCGGACTTCCCAGCGAACCCATTGTTGAGTTCCATCAGAACGCACCAGCAAATCTTCATCGGATTTTTCTATACTTCCGGCTAGACAGCGCCGATGGACTTGTTTCCAACGTTCAGGAATTTCAGGAAAAATTTCATAATGCGATCGCCCTAAAATGGATTCAATCGACTCTAGTTGATAATCCTCTACCCAGCGTTGACTAGCCATAACATAATGCAGATTTTCATCCAGCATGGCAATTCCCGCCGGAGCATAACTAACAAACAGGCGCAGGGTTTCTTCCCGTTCTTTCAGGTCAATTTCTATTTGTTTACGGGGGGTAATATCCTTGATCACCCCTAACATTCGAGTCGGTTGATCTCGGAGAATCTGACCCGCACCCCAAATCCAATGCAAGCTCCCATCAGGCCAAATAATTCGATATTCTGCTGAGTAAAATTCTTGAGTTTGGATTGACTGTTGCAAGAGTGCTTCTACTGTTTCGAGATCATCAGGAGGGAGGGATTTTCGCCAGGTTGCATAGTCGGAGACCACCGTTTCAGGATCTAATCCCAATAGGCGGAAGTGATTGTCATTCCACACAATGTCCTGAGTTTGCAAATTCCAATCCCAGCAGCCAATTCCCGTTAAATCTAGGGCTAAATTTAACCGTTCTTCATTAATTTGCAACTGGGTTTCCAGGTGTTTCCGTTCTGTGAGATCAAGTGCACAACCAGCCACCATCACCACATGACCCTGTTGATCACACAAGGCCTTTCCCTTCGCCAAAATCCAGCGTACTGTACCATCGGGCCAAATAATTCGATACTCGGCGTTATAGGGTTGTTGATGGGCGATCACTTGTCCGATTTTTGCAGTGATCAGAGGGCGATCTTCGGGATGGATACGTTGGATAATCGAGTTAAAGGTTACGGTTCCAGGGGTGATGGGAAAGCCAAACATTGCCTTAAACCGATCAGACACCGTAGATGTTTGGGCTGCTACATCCAGACACCAGGTTCCTAAATCGGCCGATTCTACTGCCGTTTTTAACTGTTCTTGACTGTGTTGTAATGCGATTTCTGCCTGTTTTCGGTCTAATAATTCCTGTTGTAGTTCTTGGAGTAAGGTTGCTTGCTGAATGGCAATACTCACTTGAGTGGCTAATTCCTGCATTAAGTTAACTTCATTGGCTGTCCAAAATCGAGGAGCGGTACAATGATGGGCAATTAATAACCCCCAAAGATGATCTCGCAACAGCAGGGGAACGATGAGGTTACTGCGGATGTGCAACTGTTCGAGAAATTCTCGATGACAGTCACTGATGTCAGGATCGGTATAAATATCTTGGATCACTCTGGTTCGTCCCTGTTCGTAGGGTGTGACCCAGGTGTAGGGAAAGTGTTCTTCTGGCATCACCGCCCCTAGAAGGGATAAGGTTGGATCACAAACCGATTCCTGTAGGATGATACCTGTGCGATCAGGTTGAAATTGATAGACAATCACGCGATCGCTTTGTAGAATCTGTCTAATTTCTGTAACGGTTGTTTGCAGAATTTCGGCTAAATTCAGGGACTGACGAATCGATAAAGCTGTTTTAGCAATCAATTGTTGGCGTTGTTGTTGCCATTGTTGTTCCTGTAAGAGTTGAGTTTTTTGAACTAAATGAGTCACGGCTCGATTTAAACTATCCGCAGTAATCTGGCTTTTATCTAAATAATCTTGAGCACCTTGTTTGAAGAATTCAACGGCAATTTCTGTATTTCCCTGTCCTGTAATAACCAGAGCCGGACATTGATGATTTTCCCAATATGTCCGAAATTGGATTAAAAATTCTAACCCGTCCATATGGGGTAAACTATAATCTAATAGCAGAATATCGGGCTGATTTTGTTGACACCAAATTAAAGCTTCTTCCCCTAAATTAAAGTTAATAAACTGATAATTATACTCCTGATTTTGTCTAAGGAACCGTTGATAAATATTGCCATCAATTTCACTATCTTCTACACATAGAACTTGCAGGGATTTACCATTTCCCCCAGAACTCAAGTAATTTACCAACAATGAAGGTTTAGACGGGCTCTGTTCTATTACCTGTGTTAGGGTTGCCACCTGCGCCCGTAGCACCTCTAACTCCGCGATTAATTGTGCTTTCGTCTTCAGATGATCCANTCACTAGCCTTCACTCCGCCTAAAGGCGGGTATTCTACATCCCACGCTTGAAAGACGTGGGCTTTGAATACGGTTATTGTAAACTTTTTCGATTTGTATTAAATCATTCAATGGCGACAGCTACGAATCCCCTTGCTGATTGTCAGAAAGTTGAGCGAACAAGTCAATAACACTACTTTGCATCTCAATTTGGGATGCTTCAAGCTCCTCACGCAGCATGATGGTTCTTCTTGTCTTCTCCACAACACTATTTAATGCGGCTTCATCAGTTGGTATAGCGATAATAATGTTTGCAATATGATGTGGTTCAAGGTGCTGTTGGACTGAGCCGTATTCATTCAAAATCATTTGATCAAGGGCTAGTTTAGATTGTAAGAAAGCATAAGCATAAAGTCGAAATGTCTCATCTGGAATTCTGACTCGTATCAAGTCATCAGACACAATTAACCCATTCAAACGATTAGTAATATATGCCACACGACCTATAGAACCAGATCGTGTAATGAGAATATCACCGCGATAAACACGAACCGCTCTTAACGCTGAAAGTTGACTTTTAGATGCTTTTGATAAATCTAGTAATTTAACGCTATCTCCTTTTTCTTGTAAAACAGCAGATGGTGTGAAGTAGGGTTCAATTTGATCGCCAGGAGTCTCAACAATTAGGCTCTCTGTTCTTAATCGTGGGCCTTTGAATATCTTAACGCCAGCGCAAATCTGCCCTAAAGTTGCGATCGCCCAATTATCAGAACCATCAAGAGATTCAAGTGCGCGTATTGTTGCATTTAGGTCTGGAAGATATGCTTGAGGGTTGATTCTGAGATCGCCATTAATATCAGACACATTGATTGAAAAACGATACTCAGATGGTTGGAGATTGTTTTGAAGAAATCGATAATAATCATCTAAAATTTCATCTAAATCGTGATCAAGAATTTCTGAATCAGAACCACTGTCTTCTTTTTTGAAGATTGGAATTCCCTCACTATCATGCCCAACCTTTTTGGAGATTGCCATAAAGATAGGATAATCATCTGGCGGGTTTTCTTTGGGTCGGTTCTTTTGAAAAAACACTAAACAAGTTCTAACACCCGTATGAGGCTGAAAAGTGTTTTTGTGACAGTTAACTACACCTAAAAGTCTGGCATCACGAAAGAGAATTTGTCTGGCTGGAAAGTATGTTTGGGTATCAAGAAAGCTCTTTGGCATAACGATCCCCACTTTGCCACCAGGCGCAACCCATTGCAAGCAACGCTCGAAAAATAACATTTCAGGTGGTACTCCATCATCAAGCTCAGAAGTTGCTTGATATTTGCCATCACGCATAGTCCATTTAAGACCACAGTTAAAGTTATCTAATATTTTTTTGTCTGAAATGCGTCCTTCACCAACACCCGCAAAAGGTGGATTAGTAAGAATAATTGTAGGTTTGCCCTGTCCTGCTAGAGCGCGGACGTGTTCGTTCAAATTATCAATAGACCCAAGACTATCACCTTGAGTCATACCAGTATGTCCATCTCCGTTGAGGATCATGGCAGTTTTAGCAATCTTCACAAGCCGTTTGCTAATTTCTACCATAAAAAGACGAGTTCTATGTCTATCTAATTGTCTTTGTTTTGCAATATCTGTTGCATTTGAGGAAAGAATTTTGCGCCGAACATAGCGCATTACTCCTGTAAGAAATCCACCAGAGCCTCCAGCAGGATCAAGAATATTATCCTCATAAGTCGGAGCTAATATTCCAACCATGAAATCAATAACGAGGCGATTGGTGAAAAATTGTCCTCTTTGACGTTTTAAGTAGGTTGCTGTGTACTGTTCGTAAGCATAACCCATGATGTCCCAGTCGTCTGACTCCAAAAGGTTGCTTAAGAGACGATAATTTTGAAGCTCAACTACAACATCAGCAATAGCGCGTCTACCAACAGTAACCCTTTCATACTCTCCAAATACATCAGGATTATCGGTAACTACTTTTGCAAACAAAATCTGAACTCGCTGTTCTACTTGAGCTTGTCCTTCAGGCGTAGCATATTCTTCAGGTGTACAGTAAAAGGTTGTAAACTCATCAGATGATTCCTCATCTTTTGCTTTCGCAAGAATTAGGCGAACCATATCCATAGTGAGGTCTTCTTCCTCACCATCTACACCGCGTCCATGAAGTTTGTTGTGACATCTACGAAGCAAACCTTTAATATCTTTTGGACGTTTTAAGTCTTCTTTCCTTCTACGTCCTAGAGCATCCCAAGCCTCCCCCTTCCTGGGAATTCCTATCCAAGGAATTAATTCATTTCTGGGAGTGCTTAAGCGACGGTAATATTTAACATCACCATTAAACCAAACACCACCATTGGCACTTGTATTGAATATGTAGGAGACAAGTTGGTTATAGCCTGAAGTTTCATTCGGTGCTTTGCACTCAACAATAATTTCGATTCTGCCTTGATCACGTGCGGTACAAGCAGATGCCGTTGAATAAATGACTATATCGGCTCGAACGGGTCTACCTTCTAAATCCTTTAATTCTTTTGAGCCATAGTAAACGGGTACTTCTCTAGCTAAATGAGTCTTCGGATACTGATACTCGAAGTGAAGAACTCTTAAATATTGTTGGCGGACAAATTCTTCTGGTTTTGCTTCTAAAACATCACCAGTCAAAAAGTCAATAATCTTACCTTCGGGGTTCAGAGGAATTTCAAACAGATCCATTGGTATCTCTCTGTACTGCAACAGCTAATAGTACACTATACAAATGATTTAGCTTCTTACGCACTCGTGCCTCACGCCTGAACCCGTTTGCGTAGCGTGCCGTAGGCATAGGGTCAGCGTGGGATGAATTTACGATTGTTAGTATTGTGGAAAAACAGTTTAAATCTAAGAAATAATTCCTTTGTAGAGACGTGCTATGGCACGTCTCTACATAAGATTTAAGGATAGAAACACAATTGCGGTAAACCTAATGTTTCTTCCCAACCCATCATAATATTCATACACTGCACCCCTTGTCCGGCTTGACCTTTAATTAAGTTATCAATAGCCGACATCACAATCACTCGTCCCGTGCGTTGATCAACTTCAATTCCTAAATAACAAAGGTTTGTTCCGCAAGCCCATTTTGTTTGAGGATAAGTACCTCCAGGTAAAATTTTCACCAAGGGAGAATTGCGATAAAACGCTTTGTAAATCGTAATTAAATCTTCTCGAACTAA
The DNA here is from genome assembly GCF_900009145.1 of Planktothrix tepida PCC 9214. Lineage (NCBI taxonomy): Bacteria > Bacillati > Cyanobacteriota > Cyanophyceae > Oscillatoriales > Microcoleaceae > Planktothrix > Planktothrix tepida. The sequence goes on along the minus strand of NZ_LN889803.1, from coordinate 190,921 downwards.
CCCCGGATCTCGTAAAGTTGCATAAACCGTTGCTAAAATTCCCCGTACCATTGGCATTAAATGGGGAGTAAATTGAACTAAAATATCATGTCCGGCTAACTCACTACAAATCTCTTCAATTTCTGGGGTATGACGATGATGACCCCCCACACTATAAGCGCCAATTGAACTATCAGCTTCTGCTAATAACATATTAACTTTAGCTTGTCTACCGCCTCCAGAAGTGCCTGATTTAGCATCAATAATGGCGGTATCAGGAACCACTAATCCCTGTTTTAATAAGGGTGCAATCGCTAATAAACTCGCAGTTACATAACAACCCGCACAACCGACTAATTGAGCCGTAGAAAGGCGATCGCGATAGAGTTCAGGTAAGCCATAAACCGCCGTTGCTGCGATCGCTTGATCCTGACGCTCTCCCCCATACCATTTTTTATAAATGTCTAAATTAGAAAATCGATAATCTGCCGATAAATCTAATACTTTGCAGCCTTTTTCAAGCAATTGTGGAGCCATTTGATAAGCTAAACCATTGGGGAGAGATAGAAAGACAATTTGACATTTAGAGGCAATTTTATCAATATCAATGGGTTCTATCACTAAATCCACGCATTCATTCAAATGGGGATAGAGACTGCAAAAGGGTTTTCCAGCACTACTATCACCCCCCAAATAGGCAATATTTACCAGGGGATGATCCTGCAATAAGCGAACCAATTGTACCCCACCATAACCTGATGCTCCCACAATCCCCACAGGAATCCGTTTTGCATTACTCATATTACCTAACTCCTAGTAAAATCATATAATCCGTTCGACAATCCTTCGACAAGGCTCAGGACAAGCTTTTGCTGCATGATAGCGGATTCTGGAAAAATTTGGAAAAATCTTTTGAAATTTCTCTGGGATATCTCACAGTCGAAAACCCATTTCCGCTAGTCCCATCCGTAAGCGTTCAGCTTCTGGAGAGTTGTTTTGTTCGTGTAATTCAATGGCGGCTTTAAACATCATAAAACTATCGCTGAGTTGACCAATTTGGAGTAATAAAACCCCTAAATTTTGGAAGGTTTCGGCAGAATTGGGATTCAGTTCAATGGCTTTTTGATAAGCTGTGATCGCTTCTCGATAAGCTCCCATTGCTCTTAAGGTCATGCCTAAATTATAATGAGCGATCGCTAAAGTCGGATCAATTTCAATGGCGGTTTGATACGCTATTTTAGCAGATTCTAGTTCTTCTTCTTGTTTAAAAATATTCCCTAAATTGTTATAAGCTCCTAGCTTCAATTGAGGTAAAATATTGATCTCAATAGCTTGTTGATAATGGTGTTTTGCTTCTGCGAATTGTTGTTGTTTCCCATAAGCAATTCCTAAATGATAATGCAGTTCATATAAAACCCCTTCTTCTACATCATTGCCTTGAGATAAACCTAATTTTAAGAGTTCAATTCCTCGATTTAATTCACCGATTTCGACATATAAAGCTCCTAATTTACTCGCTGCATAGGCATCATTGGGATGTTCTGTTAAATAACGTTCCATTGATGATTTTGCGGCTTGCCATTTGTTCCGTTTAGTAATAGTTTCAGCTTGATATCCATCATGTAAAATCGCTACTGTCGGTAAAGTTCCAATTTTCCATTGAGGTTTTTGGTGAATTAATTCAGTAATACTATCATCCACCATTGCATGATAGGGACGAGAAAAACAAATTTGCGGGTGATTTCTAAATAATCGAGAGACTAAAGAATAGGGAGATTGACTCGCACCGATTTCTTGTCGAATTAAGTTAATCACAATTAAATCACGGTTTTGCATCATTTGATGGAGGTGTTCTCCCATTCCCGGTGCTAATCTTTCATCTGCATCTAAGACTAAAATCCATTGTCCCGTTGCATAACTTAAAGCTGCATTTCTGGCTTTAGCAAAATCATCACACCAGTCAAAAAAATGAACACTAGCCCCAAATTGTTGAGCAATTTTTGGGGTTCTATCCGTTGACCCCGTATCTACAATAATAATCTCATCAACAATTCCTTTAACGCTGTTTAAACATTTAGCTAAAGTCTCCTCTTCGTTTTTAACAATCATGCAAAGGCTTAATTTCATAACTGGGAATAAAGTTGTTTTTTAGATGCAATCAAGATTAATTTTACCTTATTCAGGTAATACCATCACTTTATCAATAACATGAATAACCCCATTACTCGCCGGGATATCAGAATCAATCACCCTGGCATCTTCGACTTGAATTTGATTATTATCGGTTCCTACCGTAATAGAATCTCCTTCTAAAGTTGTTACTTCTCCTGCTTTTAAATCCGTTGCGTTGACTTTCCCTGGAATGACATGATATTTTAATAAATCAGTAATTTTACTCAAGTCTTTTGATGTCAGGATAGCTTCTAAAATTTCTTGGGGTAATTTAGCAAAGGCTTCATCCGTTGGGGCGAAAATGGTAAAATCTCCCTTTTTTAGAGCATCTAATAATCCGGTTGTTTTTAAAATTGCAGCTAAAATTGTAAACCGGTCATCGGATAAAATAATACTAGCTAAATCTCCACCCACAGCTTTAATCACTTCTTTAGGAATTGGAAGTTGGGCGATATTTTGGCTGTCAACGAGTTTTGAATTAGGAGATATTTGAGCTTCTGCGGCGACAACGGGGGAAATTGTTCCTAACAGGAGGAAACTCAAAAGGCTAAGAAGTCCGACCCGTTTACCTGGGTTTTGATATTCTGTTAAGTTGTTCATGATTAAATCCTCTTTAAATTGTGTAAATTAGTTGGGTCGAATTACGGTATCAATAACATGAATTACCCCATTAATAGCTGGAACATCGGCTTTAATCACCGTTGCATTATCAATTTTTACCGATGCACCCACTTGTACGTTAATGGTATCTCCTTCTACGGTTTCGATTTCCCCTGATTTAAGGTCAGTTGACAATACTTTTCCCGGAACAACATGATAGGTCAAAATCTTGACTAATTCTGCTTTATTTTCGGGTTTGAGTAAGTTTTCTAAAGTTCCTGGCGGAAGTTCTGAAAATGCTTTATCCGTTGGTGCAAATATTGTAAATGGCCCTTCTGCTTTCAGGATATCGACTAAATCCGCCGCTTGCAAGGCTTGGGTTAAAATTGTAAACTCACCCGCACTCACCACCGTATCCACAATATCCAGTGATGTTGTAGCCGGAATTTGGGCAATATTAACAAACTTTGTTAAGGTGTGATTGTATAGTTGCGCTTCAACGGGCACACTTCCACCGAGTATCACTCCAACAACGCTAAAAAATACCGTTATTTGTTTCAATTTTTGAGTGTGATTTTGAGGATTCATAACAATTAAAGGGGAATTTATCAGTTATCAGTTAGTAGGGGATTCATCAAAATTGTAGTTAATTTTAAAGAACCCGACCTTACTTGTTAACAGCTAAACGTTAACTGTTAAGGAATACCTAACTTTTGGGATTATTATCAAAGTTATAAGTTAAGACATTAATTATAGGGCCTTCTTTCGGTAAATTATCGGCAGTTAATGTCAGGGTATCTGTTTTTTGAATTTGTATGGGTGTTCCCGCCATTACGGTTAAAAAATTATCAATGGGTTCAATATCACAGGTTGTTGCATCGGCTGCTAACGTTCGATAATGGGTGGGAATTACAATTCGCGGATTCAGAAATTCAATGGTTTTTTTGGCTTCTTCCGGGGTATAGGATTTTGCCCCCCCGCCAACCGGAATTAACATTAAATCAGGACGACCAATTAAAATGCGTTCTTCCATTCCTAAAGGGGCTGCTAGTCCTCCTAAATGTAAAATTTTAATCCCGGCTTGTTTCCATAACCAAGCGACATTAACGCCAAATCTGCGCCCTTCAAATCGGTCTTTAATGGTGCGAATCCCTTGAATTTGAGTGCCATTAAATTGATAGACACCGGGTTCATATAATAAAGCGGGATTTCCCGTAAATCCTTCTATCACTCCCTCATCTAAGAGACGGCTACTAATTAAGATTAAATCTGTTTGAAATTGTTGTGGACTGCGATAACCACTGGTGCACCCAATTTGGCGAAAAGGATTGACTAAAACTCTTAATCCTCCCCCTGTAAATAAAAAAGCCGTATGTCCTAACCATTGGACGGTTAAAGTATTTCCAGAAGCAGATTGGGCTGTAGATTTTTGCCATTGAGACGTTAACCCAGTTGCTAACGTTGTTAATAGCGTCGTGGTTGTTAATTGAATTAATTTTCGCCGTTTCATAATATTTGGGTTGACGGAAGCAACGGATTAAAGCCGGGATGACAGTTCCGAGTTAACAATTATATCTGTTCTAGGAAATTTCTTAAGAGTTGTTTTCCAGAACGGGTGAGAACGCTTTCCGGGTGAAATTGTACCCCCTGAATATGGGGATAGTCCCGATGGCGAACCCCCATAATTGTCCCATCTTCCACCCATCCTGTAATTTCTAAAACATCAGGACAAGTCTCTCGTTCAATCACTAAGCTATGATAGCGAGTGGCGGTTAAGGGATTTTCAACATTAGAGAAAACACCGACCCCAGTATGATGAACGGGGGATGTTTTTCCGTGCATTAGTTCCGGTGCAGAAATAATATTCCCCCCGAATACTTGACCAATACTTTGATGGCCTAAACATACGCCTAAAAGGGGTAAAGTTGGCCCTAATTCTCGAATTAATTCTAGGGAAATTCCGGCATCTTCTGGACGACCTGGCCCTGGAGAAATCACCACTGCATCGGGTTTCATCTGACGAATTTCTTCGATAGAAATTTTGTCATTTCTAAAGACTTGAACTTCAGAAGCAATCGGTAATTCTTGACCGAGTTCTCCTAAATATTGAACAATATTGTAAGTAAAACTATCGTAATTATCAATAACAATAATCAAGGTTTAAACTCCTAATAAGGTAACGTTAATCCAGGCGATGAAAGGAGGTAATAGTAAGATTACCGCCACAAATAATGCCACAATAGCAGAGATTAAAACGGCTGCGGCGGCGCAATCTTTAGCAATTTTGGCTAACTCATGGTAAGACTGACCCACCGTTAAATCAACAACGGATTCTATGGCTGTATTCAATAATTCCATCGTCATTACCGCCCCAATGGTTAAGCCAATAACTGCCACTTCCACCTTGGGTAAATTCAAAAAAAGACCCAAGCCAATGGCTAGGGTTCCAATAAGAGTATGAATCCGAAAGTTTCTTTGGGTTCTAAAAGCATAAATGATTCCAGCCCAAGCATATTTAAAGCTAACTAATAAATTAGATGCTATTGTCCAAGATAATTCTCGGTTATATTTTTTTCCCATAGCATCAGACCGGTTGGGCTGTACTGGTGTTGTTCCTTGAGGTAGAGAAATCAACGATGAGGCTGCAAATTCTGAAATAGAGGGTTTGTTTAGGTGCATTAGTGGATAGATCCTTCACTGATTACATTTTTAACCACATTCAGTTTCCATAAGCATACTGCAAGCAATCTATCTTGACACTCCCCGCTCTCTTATAGACGGGGATTCTAACTTCGACCTAGATACGTGCTGCGACCAGGGTTTCCCCAAGAAGAGTAGAGGTTTCTAGTCCATTAGCGTTACTTCGGGATTGCCCATCCCTAGCTTGTTTAGCAAGATTGAGAATGTTTTTTGCAGCGTTTGTATCTCTATGTAACTCACATCCACAGTTACAAATATGGGTGCGAGTCGATAGAGATTTTTTAACAATTACCCCACAATTAGAACATTTTTGCAAAGTGTAATGGGGTGCAACCGGAATTGCCAATTTATCAAATTTAGCTGCAAAATATTCTATCTATTGTCGGAACAAATACCAACAGGCATCGCTTTAAGGCAAATTTGTCAATTTTCAATTCTCTGGAATTATCCATCCAGTATCTAATCGCTTTATTGCGAACAAATTGAGTTGTACGAATTGCTTGATCAATTGCTTTGTATTGCTCAAGCTTGTCTTTAACTTTGTATTCTAAAACTATCATGGAAATCTCTTATTTTCGACCTGTTGATAGGTTAACATAAATCAGAAAACATAAATCAGAAAAATATTCATGGGGAATAAATTCCCCTGAGTCGCTTTTCATCTGTTGTCTGAAGACACGCTGGTTTTCAAGCTCCCATCCTGGCTTTATAATAAATCTGTGCTTCATGGCTCTACCTCAGAATTTGTGCTGTACTCAGGGAGTCACCGTAGCGAGTTAACTAATCCAATAATTTCTAAAAGAACTCGTTGTTGGTTTAACATTTCCGTTAAACTTTCATCATCAGGATGATCCCAACCTAAAAGATGTAATAACCCGTGAGTCGCTAACCATCCTAACTCGGTTTTGAGGGAATGTCCCTGTTCTTGAGCTTGGTTATAAGCGGTTTCCACCGAAATGACAATATCGCCCAAATATAGCGATTGAGAAGATAAAATTTCGGGAGGTAGGGGACAATCGACCTCTAATGACGCAAAGGCTAACACATCGGTCGGTTTATTTTGGGAACGATACTGAGTATTTAACGTTTCTATCTCTGTATTATCCGTTAGGCGCAAGCTTAATTCATAACTGGATGCGCTGGGAAGATCAGAATGTAAATGATTCAGCCAAATTTGAAACCAATTTTCCCATTCTGTCTCATTGATGGGACAGTCAATTACTAGGGGCGAAGACTCCATACTCTGGTCTGGGCTGGAGTTAGGTTCTGGGTTTTCTAACACAAACCGATCCCAAAAACAGTCCTGTATACTAACTTCAATTTGAACACTCATTTATAGAAGGGAACAGGGAACAGGGAGGAAAAAACAGGTGTAGGGTCTAGCTTTGCTGCATCACTACTTTGCCTTAATAGGTCTCTGACGACTGCTATAAGATAAAATTTAATCAAAATTCTAGGGGTTAGCGAGTCAGGTAAGCCATCCCGATGAGAAATCCTAATAAACCTATGGTGGTTAATGCAAAATGAAACAAAGACTTTCCGCCTTTGCGAACCATATTTCGCATCGCTAATTTAACATAGCTGGGTTTGGGTTCGTTGGGTTTAACCTCTGAGGATGCCGGAGAGGAGGGGGTATTCATCACGCTTGGTTTAGAAATTAATAGGGGAAAATAGACCGACTGACTCAATCTTAACAAAAATGTAACATTTTATGAAGCGATCGCCCGGTCGAATCTACCATCCACAATATCCCCAACGGTTTTAACGCTGAGTTTCTACTAACTCGGTGTTAAATTCATTGAAAGAACGTCGCCGCAATTCCACAGATTCAGACCGAGGAAGTAAATCAAAAACTTGACGAAACACATCATCGACACGTTCAAAAGCAACTTGTCCGTTTTGATCAAGAACCACTTTCCCCGACTGGTCAATTAATACGGTTTGAGGAACATAGCCTTTGTAATAATAGCCCGGTTCCTGACTAGAAAACTGGGTATCGGGTAATAAAGTATCAACATTGACCGGAATAAAATCCGCAGCCCTTCCGTAAAAACGCTGAAGTTCAGATACAGTTGTTGTAAATTTTTTACAATCTTTGCTATCGTCCAAGAAAAAGACTAATAAAGCGGGTCTGCCTTGTCTGCGGGATTCTGCTAAGGTAACTCTGGGAGGGACTAGGGAACCATTTCCCCCATACAAGGCAAAAATATTACCATCAAAGCGATCATCATCCAAACTGGCTAACGCGGTTGGGACAAGGGTAAAAAAGAATACACTAATAATCACGAAGGTTATCAGTAGGGTTTTGAAACCTTTAAAACCCTGAAAGCACTGTTGTAGAATTTTGAACGGAGGACAATTCCATGGAGTTAGACGCATATTCTGGAAGCAACAATTCAGATAGAAACGGAATCTATTGTGACATTAGTTTTCCGGTGTTCTCAAAAAAGAGTAGAAACTCCACTGAATTTTATAATACAAATGCAACCGCCGTCGCGATCGCAACTGACCCCCGCGAACATCAAGGATCTTGATGGGTAATCAACCCTTGTTGTGCCACTTAAATCAGTTGTTGAAGATCTACGATGGGTATCGTCATCAAGACATCCTAAAAGAAAAGTAGCCACAATGGTTTTGCCGGAGTGGATAGGGATTGTTTGACTCAGCCTTTAAGAGTGAAAATCTCTTAAGAATCCCCGTCTCTTCAGAGCGGGGAGTGTCAACGATATCGTTCTTGACTAGGCTTAGGGTTCATGATTTTTGGGATTGAATTGTCGCTTCAAAATCAGTGGACATCGTTCCCACCCCGTGGAATGTTAAAAACTATTACAATCCCGCTAAGAATGTGGGCTCTATGCCTCAAAATACAAGCGATAGGTAGTAACAGTATTGGGCGAATGTCCAAAGCGAGTTACAGTCGCCGGAAGGCATTCGGAGACTCTAAACGGGCGTGGAGAAAGAAAGCATAAGACCTAAGAATTTAGGCTGTGATCAAGGAAGCGTCAACCCATCAGATGCAGACCCGAATAGGGAGCAGGCTGGGAATTCACTTGCTTTCAGGCAGTGGAGGATGTCAAGCTTGTGAACTGTCCCCTAAAAATCTCAAAAATTTTTGAGGGCTACGAACAAGCCAAAAGTGAACCGATAAAAATCTTAAATAAAAATAGATTTGATTGCGGATCACAAAGCAGATACACTCTAAGATCATGGCTTGATCCAGAATGTATCTGAACAAGCAGGAACGCTCAGAGGTCACTCTGAGACTCTCCAACTCAGTTACATGGGTTTTCGGGAGAGTGTCAATCAGGAAAACGTTAGCTAAACGCTTTTGTAGAAAATGAGTATCGTCACAAAATCCATCGTTAATGCCGACGCCGAAGCGCGTTACCTCAGCCCTGGTGAATTAGATCGAATCAAAGCCTTCGTCACCTCTGGTGAGCGTCGCGTTCGCATCGCCGAAACGCTGACAGGTGCCCGTGAGCGCATCATCAAAGAAGCTGGAAGCCAACTCTTCCAGAAACGCCCTGATGTGGTCTCTCCTGGTGGCAATGCTTATGGCCAAGAAATGACCGCTACCTGCTTACGCGACCTCGACTACTACCTGCGTCTGGTCACCTATGGAATCGTTGCGGGCGATGTTACCCCCATCGAAGAAATCGGGATCGTTGGCGCTCGGGAAATGTACAAATCTCTGGGTACCCCCATTGAAGCCGTTGTCGAAGGAATTCGTGCTACGAAGAATGTTGCTGCTGGTCTGTTATCTGGTGAAGATGCAGCCGAAGCCTCAGCTTACTTCGACTATGTGATCGGTGCAATGTCATAGTTCCGATTGCTTTATCACCTTTTTTAAACGATTCCTAGATTCAGCGACTACAAGGAAATAGAACAATCATGCAAGACGCCATTACTTCCGTAATCAATTCTTCTGACGTTCAAGGTAAGTACCTGGATGCCAGCGCCCTGGGCAAATTAAAAGCCTACTTCGCCACTGGCGAACTGCGGGTTCGTGCTGCTTCCACGATCAGTGCCAACGCAGCCACCATCGTCAAAGAAGCAGTAGCCAAATCTCTGCTGTACTCTGACGTCACCCGTCCTGGTGGAAATATGTACACCACCCGTCGTTATGCTGCTTGCATTCGCGACTTAGACTACTACCTCCGTTATGCCACCTACGCCATGTTAGCTGGCGATCCTTCCATTCTTGATGAGCGCGTTCTCAACGGTTTGAAAGAAACCTATAACTCTCTGGGTGTTCCCATCGGTTCTACCGTTCAAGCCATCCAAGCCATGAAAGAAGTGACCGCTAGCTTAGTGGGCGCTGATGCTGGCAAAGAAATGGGCATTTACTTTGACTATATCTCCTCTGGCTTAAGCTAAAACCGATGTTAGGTTTTTGAGGGTGAATTTCTAAATTCCCAATTCAAAATCCGAACAACCTTCAAGGCCAGGGAAGTCTGGAGTGAGTGCTAGACCGCCAAAGGCTTGTCTGTTATTCCTGATAAGTTTTAGCGAGCTAGTATTGACTTCTGACTCCCGGCCTTTGAGCATTTAAAAATTGATCTAAAACTTGTTAAATTTGCTCAGGAGAGACGAAAAAAAATGCGGATGTTCAAAGTAACAGCTTGTGTGCCAAGCCAAACCCGGATTCGTACCCAACGGGAATTACAAAATACTTACTTTACAAAGTTAGTTCCCTATGACAATTGGTTCAAAGAACAACAACGCATCATGAAAATGGGCGGTAAAATTGTCAAAGTGGAACTGGCAACTGGCAAGCCAGGAACGAATACAGGATTACTGTAGAAGGCAGGAGGCAGGGGACAGAAGGTAGAGGGAACTGGGAAAGAAGAATAGAGATTAATTCTTAATTCTTAATTCTTAATTCTTAATTCCTCCTGCCTCCTGCCTCCTGCCTCCTCCTATTTCCTGACTCCTATTCGGCTATGATATTGGAGAGATAAAACACCACCTGAATAGAGGCGGGAAATGGCAAGTTGGGAATTTCTAGTCCAAAAAGAAGGGGATAATACTTGGCTGACCTTAGAATCCCCCGATGTTGAAATTTTAGAAGGGCGCTATCGGATGGTCGCCCGTTCTGGTTATACAAACACCTCCATTGATGTTCGCATTATTTATCAAGATTTTGAAGCCCTTCCACCTGTTCAACAAGTTCAAACTCGAACACTAACGACCAATTCCGAAGGGTTAATGGTGGTGATGCCTTACACTTCCTTAAAACCTGGAAATTGGCAGTTTTCCTGCTCCCCTCAACTGACCTCTGGATTATTATCAACGGTTGGTAAAAGAACAATCCAACTCCGAGTTCTCCCCGTAGACCTAGAAGACCTTGATCAACCCTTTGAAGAAACTCAACCCCCGACGGTCAATATTATCCCCACAGAATCGGTAGATATTGAGGTAACACCGGAACCTTCCCCTAAAATTGTACAATTTCCCACCTCTCGTTCTAATCCGGTTGCTGAACCCCCACAGCCCCAAGCTTCAACCCCTGAAACTCCCTTGTCCCTCGTTGAAGAGTCTCCCCAACCCCTTCAGCCGGTAGAGACTTTGCTCAATGCGCTGCACCTGAGCCTCGATCAAGATTCCTTTGTTGCCCGTTTGGGACAACCTGTAATCCTATGGGGGCGCATCGAACTGCCCATCGCTTCCCCCTCTCAGCCTTCAACTTCTGTTTATCCCGTCCTTCCTTCCTGTGAACTGCAATTTCGTTTACGCGACCCCCAAACCGCAGAACCGTTATTTGAGGTAAGCCAACCCCTTCGGTTCTCGGATTTTCCCCTGTCTTTTTCCGGTGTGGTTTATATTCCCTTTGAATGCAAAACCCGTTTAATTTTAGGGGAAGTGATCTTTTCCCATGATGGGGTTCCGGTGACGACCCAATCTTTTAACGTGGTGACTCAGGTTGAACATCTCCTCGAAGCCATTGATCAAGGTTTTGGCACCCAACAGGATCAAGAAGACTTCCCTGACCTTTCAACGTTGGATTTGGGAGTTTTGGAATTACCCGACCTCAGCGATAACATAAAAACGGCTCAATCCCCCTCTGCTGAACCCTTTGCTCCTGAGATTTCCACCATTTTGCCACCCAAAATACATCCCTCTGGAACGGACTCTCGACCCTCTACCCCCCTAGATTTACCAACATTTGGCCAGAGTTCAACGACTCAGGAGGTTCAGACCCCTGGGGTTCCGGTGTCTGAGGATTTATCAATCAGTGTTGAAACGTCCGAATCAACGTCTACAGATATCCCCGTTTCAATTTCACCCTTGCCGATACCCGTCCCCGATCCCATAGTAGAATCCGCCCCCATTACTAAACCTAAACCAGATCCAGAGGTTCAACAAGCCTTTCAAGCGTTGGATCTCAATAATCGATTTTGGTCGCGGTTAAATTCTTTAGCCCAGGATCAGGAATGGTCACAATGGGTTAAACGCGCTAACGTTAATCCTTTACCGGAGATTCCGTTTAATGCTGCTACTAATATTGTTAAACGTTCTGATCATGACAAGCAAGATGCCTGTTCCCCAGTTTTCTCAGAAGTGATTCATCCCCAGGAGGAATTAGAAGAAATTGTCGTTGATGATGAACCTTTGGAATCTCCTTCCGCATTTTTTTCAAAACGTAAACTGGGGAAAGAAACGAAACCGGAAACTTCTACGACAAATCAACCGATTCCCTATGTTTTATCAGAGGATCAACCCGTTCCTGATCCAGAAATTGAGGTCTTAGCAACAGAAATTATTTCCGGACGATTGGTAAAAGTTCGGGTGCGACTTCCCGATGGTTTACCTCGAATTTATGTCAAAGTTTGGCTTTTTGATCGGCAAACTCGTAGTGTTGTTGATGGCCCTCGGTGGTTAACAGAATTTTCACCCAATGGGTTTGATCAAATTGAAACCACTATTGATTTAGAAGTTCCTTACAGTAGTTTAGAGGTACTTTTTGAAGCGATCTCTGTTGAAATGCAAACCCAACGAGAAAGCAATAAAATCACGATTGAACGCTCTGTCAACCCTCCTCCAGCACCTTCTTTACCTCTTTAATAACTGATAACTGATAACTGATAACTGATAACTGATAACTGATAACTGATAACTGATAACTGACACATGATCAAATCCTATTATCAAGTTGGAGGGAGTCTTGCCACTTATATACCCAGTTATGTTCCCCGAAAAGCTGATAAAGAATTATATGAAGCTTTAAGAAAGGGAGAATTTTGTTATATTCTCAATTGTCGGCAGATGGGGAAGTCTTCTCTTTTAGTGCGGACAACTCATCGACTTCAAAATCAAGGGTTTCAGTGTGCGATCATTGATTTGACCGTGATTGGAAGTGAAACCGTTACACCCGAACAGTGGTATAAAGGAATTGTTGCCGAGTTATGTAGATATTTTCATTTGTTTGGACAATTTAATTTAAAAGCTTGGTGGCTAGACAATGCAGAATTATCCTTAGCGCAAAGATTGGGCTATTTTATTGAAGATATTTTATTAGAATATTTCCCTGACCAAAATATTATTATTTTAATTGATGAAATTGATAGTGTTTTAAGTTTAAAATTTCAAGTCGATGATTTTTTTGCCCTGATTCGCTCCTTTTATAATAAAAGAGTCATGGCTCCCCAATATTATCGAATAACTTGGGCAATTTGTGGAGTTTCCACACCCAGCGATTTAATTCAAGATCGGAATCGAACCCCTTTTAATATTGGGAAACCCATTCATCTTGACGGCTTTACCTTTGAGGAAGCACAACCTTTAGCGGTGGGATTAAATGATCAGTGTGAAAATGGCACAGAAATTTTAAAAGAAATTTTAAATTGGACAGGAGGACAACCTTTTTTAACCCATAAATTTAGTCAATTAATCTTTCAATTAATGACCGTTAATTCTGTATCGAGGTTAACGATTTCCCCCGGTCATGAAAAAAATGCAGTCGAGTCTATTGCTAGACAATATTTAATCACCAATTGGGAAAAACAAGATGAACCTGAACATTTAAGAACAATCCGCGCTCGCCTGCTCAGAAACGAACATAAAGCCGGAAGACTCCTAGGTATCTACCAACAAATTTTAAATCAAATAGATGTAAACATTGATGATAGCCGAGAAAAAATTGAACTGATATTGTCCGGTTTAGTGATTCAAGACAATCAATATCTAAAAATTAAAAATAGAATTTATCAAGAAGTTTTTAATCTACAATGGGTTGAAAAAGAATTTAACAAACTTCGTCCTTACTGGCAACTGTTAGAGGATTGGGTCGCCTCTGAACAAACCGATCAATCTCGTTTATTACGGGGAAAAGCCTTACAAGATGCCCAAGAGTGGACACAAAACAAAAGTTTAAGTGATTTAGATTATCAATTTTTATCAGCTAGTGAAACCATAGATAGGCAGGAAGTTCAACAAGCTTTAGAAGCCCAACGACTCAAAGAAGTTGAAAAAAATGCTCACAGACAACGGTTGTTAATGATGGTATTAATAGTGGCATTTGTTACCGTGACGGCTTTAGGATTAACGAATTTTTGGCAATATCGTAAAGTCGTTATCAGTGAACGAAAAGCTCGGATCAGCGAAATTCAAGCCCTAGCTTCCTCTTCTGAAGGGTTATTTGCGTCTAATCATCATTTAGATGCCTTAATAGAAGCGTTACGCGCTAGAAGAAAACTATTGTTGTTAGGTCGAGTTGATCCGAAAACTCAAAGCCAGGTGGAATTAGTTCTTCAACAAGCAATTTTAGGGGCTGATGAATATAACCGCTTATCCAAACCTTGGACAGGAACTCGTGGGATTAAGTTTAGCCCAGATGGAGAACTGATGATCGTCGCCGGCCAGGATAATACCATTAATCTGTGGACAAAAGAAGGCAGACTGTTGAAAAGCCTGAAAGGGCATCAGGGACTATTGGGGGGTGTTGCTATCAGTCGAGACGGTCAACTGATTGCTTCCGCTTCTGGCGATCGCACGGTGAAACTCTGGACACGGGATGGGGCTTTACTCCATACCTTGAAGGGTCATCAGGCAGTAGTTCAAACGGTGGAGATTAGCCCCAATGGAAAATGGATTGCTTCTGGAAGTGAAGATGGAACAGTCAAATTGTGGGGACGAGATGGAACCCTGATCAGAACTTTGATTACCGGGAACGGTATTAATTATGGACTAGCGTTTACCGCAGATAGTCAAAAAATCCTAGCGAGTCGAGAAGATGGGAAACTCTTGATTTGGGGGGTTGACGGTCAACTCTTAGCCACTGTCCCGGGTCATAATGCTGTGATTCTGGGTATAGCGATTAATCCTCAAGGGAATACCATTGCCACAGCCTCGGCGGATGGAACCCTGAAATTGTGGGAATTTTCTGGAGATATGCCTGTTCTGCTAACGACTCTGAAACAACACAAAGGCATGGTTATGAATGTAACCTTCAGTCCCGACAACACGCAACTAGCCTCCGCCTCCGATGACAAAACCCTTCAACTCTGGCAACGAGTGGGGACAACTTGGAACCATCCCCAACTCCGCAGCACCTTTGCCGGACACCGGGGGATGATCATGGATGTGGAGTTTAGTCCTGATGGTCAAACCTTGGCTTCTATGTCTTCAGACAGTACAGTGAAACTCTGGAAATGGGCGAACCCCTTACTTAAATCTTTGAAAGCGCATCAAACTGCGGTGTTTAGCCTTGCCTTCAGCCCCGATAGCCAAATTTTGGCTTCTGCTAGTCTTGATAGAACGGTCAAACTCTGGGACACTCGCGATGGGATACCGTCGGTACTACCTCTACGCACCTTAAAAACAGATGGGGGATTGATGGGAGTCACGTTTAGTCCCGATGGCAAACGGTTAGCTCTTGCCAGTATCAAAGGAATGCTGCAATTGTGGACAAGGGATGGGAAATTGCTATCAACTGTCAAAGGACATCAAGGCGCACTGAGAAAAAGCCAGTTTAGTTCCGATGGTACGCGACTGGTTACCTCTAGTGGAGATGGAACCGTTGGACTCTGGAATGTTGAAGGAAAAACTCCGGTTTTACTGATGCAATTAAAGGGACATCAAGCGGGTCTCTGGGCTGCTATTTTTAGCCCCGATGGTCAGAAGATTGCCTCCTGTAGTGGAGATGGCACCATTAAACTTTGGACAAAAGACGGTCAGTTTTTGAGAACGATTAGAGCCAGTCAAGTGGTAGTTCGGTCAATCGCCTATAACCCAAAGTCCCAACTTTTAGCCAGTGGTAGCGATGATAAAACTGTGAAACTCTGGAAAACCGATGGCACGTTAGTCAAGACTTTAACGGGACATGATGATATGGTGCGGGCAGTAGCCTTTAGTCCCGATGGAACACTTCTTGCGACTGGAAGTGGGGATGGCATGATTAAATTGTGGCAACCAGACGGAACCTTATTAACCACCCTCAAAGCCCATACCGGAGGAATTTGGGAACTGGCATTTAGTCGCGATGGTCAGAAACTCGCCTCCGCCAGTGAGGATAGTACCGTTGTTTTGTGGAATCTTCAGCAAGTTCGATCAATGGATCATTTGATTACTCACGGATGTAACTGGATACGAGATTATTTACAGACGAATGGGGACTTAGAAGAAAGCGACCGACATTTGTGTGACGAGGTGACAGCCGGGAAGGGGGAGTAGGGGACAAGGGGACAAGGGGACAGGGGGACAGGGGGACAAGGGGGACAAGGGGGAGCAGGGGGAGCAGGGGGAGCAGGGGGAGGAAATTATTTCTTGCCTATAGCAAGATTGCCTATTGCCTGTTCCCTGTTCCCTGTTCCCTGTTCCCTGCTAGAAAACAGAAGAATGCGACAGCCTTTACGGTATGATTGGGGTCAATAGAAACATCTATCTCGTTAAACTTTAGCCTGGTTTGGGCGATGCCATTGTTAGGAGGAACAAGGTGATTAAAGTCGCAATCAACGGTTTTGGACGGATTGGACGTAACGTTTTGCGCTGCTGGTTAACTCGGCAAAATAGCAATTTAGAGTTTGTGGGAATCAACGATACTTCTGATCCCACCACCAATGCTCACTTGCTGAAATATGATTCCATGCTGGGGACGCTCAAAGGCGTGGATATCAAAGCCGATGAAAACTCCATTATTATTAATGGCAAAACCATTAAATGTGTGTCTGATCGGAATCCCTTGAATTTGCCTTGGCAAGAATGGGGTGTGGATTTAATTATCGAATCCACTGGGGTATTTATTACGGAGGAAGGAGCCTCTAAGCATATTCAGGCTGGGGCTAAAAAAGTCCTGATTACGGCTCCTGGAAAAGGAGATGGCGTGGATACCTTTGTGGTGGGTGTGAATCACCAAGACTACAATCACGATCAACACCGGATTCTCAGTAACGCCAGTTGCACCACTAACTGTTTAGCTCCTTTTGCTAAAGTGCTGCATGAAAAATTCGGCATTGTCAAAGGAACGATGACCACAACCCACAGTTACACTGGAGATCAGCGTCTGTTAGATGCCAGTCACCGGGATGTGCGTCGGGCCAGAGCCGCTGCGGTGAATATTGTTCCGACTTCTACGGGTGCTGCGAAAGCCGTTGCTTTAGTGATTCCTGAATTAAAAGGAAAACTCAACGGGATTGCTTTCCGAGTTCCTACCCCTAACGTCTCCATTGTGGATTTAGTGGTACAGGTGGAGAAGAAAACCTTCGTCGAAGAAGTCAACCAAGCTCTCCAAGAAGCAGCCGAAGGTAATATGAAGGGGATTCTGGAATACAGCGATCTGCCGTTGGTGTCTTCTGACTACAAGGGACATGACGCTTCTTCTATTGTGGATGCCAGCTTAACGATGGTTATGGGTGGCGACATGGTGAAAGTCGTGGCTTGGTATGACAACGAATGGGGTTATAGCCAACGGGTGGTTGATTTAGCCGAATTAGTGGCTACAAATTGGAAATAGATTGAATCAGGAGAGAGGCAGCGTTTTTCGTTGGTGGCGACCGTTGGGATGCTCAAACTTAAAACGCCCTACTCCGATTTCAGTTTGGCTGATGATGGCTTCGAGTTATGAATATTTAATTTAAAATTAATAATTCATAACTCACGGTTATGATAAAAAGTGCTGAAATCCTCTACTGAGGGAAAGTTCTTCTACCGTTGAGGGTTCAGCATCATCAATTAATAAGATATTGGGGTGGGATGTAATTTCACCAATGATTGAGGCTGCTGTCCCTAACTGTTGAACTAAAAGTTGAGCTAAATCGCCCGGAAGACATAACACCAGTTGAAAGTCTTCACCCCCATATAATGGCCATTCTAAGGCTTGTTGAGGGGGAAGCAAGGTTTGTAAAGCTTCGGATATCGGAATTTGACAACGTTGTACCTGAGCTCCGACTTGACTGGCACGACAAATTTGGACAATGGCATCGGCGAGTCCATCGCTACTATCCATTCCAGCAATAGCAGTGGACGGTTGGGAGGCTAACAGGGTTTGCAATTTCGGTAAAACATCCAAGCGGGGTTGAGGGCGTTGATGGGCTTGGATTAAAGATAATCGTTGATTAGCCGTTAATTGGGTTTGTAATTCGGGATGTAACAGTAATTCTAATCCGCCTCGTGAATCCCCATGATATCCCGTAACCACAATTACATCCCCTGGGCGTGCGACAGAACGCTTAATGGCTAAATCTGGGTTAACACTTCCAAAAGCGGTAATGGAAATACAAGTGACAGAAGATCGGCAAATATCACCGCCCATAATTGGGGTATTGTACTGATTTAAACAGGTTGTTAATCCTTGATAAAGTTGTTCCACCCATGCAACGGGTTGATCACCTGTTATTCCTAATGCGACAGTAATTCCTAATGGAAACGCACCCATGGCGGCGAGATCGGATAAATTAACGGTGGCTGACCGCCATCCAACATCAAAGGGGGATGTGGTGCGATCGCTAAAATGCACGTTATCCACTAACATATCCGTTGTAATGACTAAAGATTCATCCCTAGGAACCGACAAAATCGCCGCATCATCCCCGACCATTTCGGGAGGACAAAAACGCTGCACAATTGCCAATAAACCTTGTTCTCCAATCTCTTTAACTAACATTATTATTTGTTGTTGGTTAACAGTCGTAGGGGGCGGGCAAAGCCCAAACCTACACTTTTTCTTGCCCTCTATTCCCTATTTCCTTTTCCCTTCTGTTCCCTGTTCCCTTTTTACACTAATGCTCGTAATAAAGCTTGTAATTTTAATTGAATTTCAGCGAGTTCTTTTTCCGGTTCTGACCCCGCCACAATTCCGGCTCCTGCATAAAGTCTAGCACGATTTCCATCTAATAAAGCAGAACGAATTCCGACAACAAATTCTCCATTTCCTTGATGATCAATCCAACCAATGGGAGCCGCATAAAGGGAGCGATCAAAAGCTTCATAATGATGGATTTGTTGTTGAGCAATATCTCTAGGGGTTCCCGCCACAGCCGGAGTCGGGTGCAATTGGGCTAAGATTTCTAACAGATGAATCTGGCTAGAAACTTGACATTGAATCGGTGTCCATAGGTGTTGAATATTAGTGAGTTGTCTTAAACAAGGTAAACCCGTTAAATTCGGAGTTAACCCTAAATTTAATAACCGTTCAACAATAAAATCTACCACCACTTGATGCTCACGCAGATTTTTTTCACTATTCAGTAATTCTTGACCTAAATTAACATCTTCTAAAGGCGTTTTGCCACGGGGGGCTGAACCCGCCAAGGCATCGGTAATTAACTCCTGATTTTTTAAACTAATTAACCGTTCTGGACTCGCACCAATAAATTGTTGACCCTTGCCATTTCCCGTTGAAAAGATATAACAATCTGGGTACAAAAATCGTAAATTATTTAAAGAATGAATCAAATTAAACGGTTTTTTAGAAACCACATCAATGGGTTGAGAAAGCACCAATTTCTTTAAAGATTTAGCTTGAATTAAATCTAAAGCGGAATTCACAGACTGTTTAAACTGTAAATAAGGTTTGGGGTCAGTTTCTACTTGTTTTGTTAATAATAAACTAGAATTTTCACAGGCGACCGAGAGAATTGAGGTTTTTTCTAACGCATTAATTTGTTGACTTTTATACCAAACATCACTCAAAATATTTTCGATTTTAGAGTTTTTCTTTAAAACAATATTAACAATTAAAATGCAGCGATTCTTTTTGCGAATCACTTGCCATTTCGGTAGAAATATGGTAGTTGGCGGAAAATAAACTCGTTCTTGATGAATTGAAGAATCCGGTAAAGAGTCCACCGATAAATTAGAATTAAAATGTTGATCAAAAAAAGTAAAACTACAACAAAAATAAGGTTTAGGTAAATTACTGTTTTTAGAACCAATAATAACAGTTTTATCTAAACAAGACTGAATAAAGTTTTGAGCTTCTAAAAACCGATTTTTTCCTCCTGTGGTGAACTTTATAGCCGTATCAACCGCAACAAAGGATTCCTCAATTTGAGGTTTCTCAAAATAAAAATGAATTAAATTAGGATGATAAAACTCCTGTAAAACTGCTAACGGATCAATCCATTGAATTTCATGAGCAATACTGAGAATTTTAGTCTGGTAATCCTGTAATCCATGATGCTGAAACTCTAACAAAAAACGATGCAGTTCTTGGCGATCTTGCAATAACGGGGTTGCAGAAGGAAAAACTGGCATATAAAAAACGAACAAGAAAAGGTTAGAACAGGGAAAAGTATTACCGAAAAATCGTTAACTTTGATTATCGTAATATAACTTAACGACTTTCAGCGCGATTTACCCTTTATTCATAATCTCTCTTGGAAAAATCTTCCCTTCAGTCTGTAAAAAAAGTTTATATAGCAGGTCTCAGAAGTCAGAAGCTAATTATTTCCTCCCCCTGCACCCCACTCCCGGTCTCCTGTGCCTCCCCTGTTCCCCTACACCCCCTGTTTGAAGTTCTCTACCCTGATCAGTTATTGTTATGGGACGATAGCATTTCATCGTTTAAAATCTTCCTGCTATGACCACAGAACTGATTGCAGCCTCAAAAAATAAATTATGGTTAGCGGCGATTAAGCCGCCGATGTATAGTGTGGCCATTATGCCAATTTGGGTTGGCACTGCCGTTGCCGTCTTTGAAACGTCTACCCTCAATTGGAAAATTTTTACCACGTTTATCACGGCTGCTATTTTAATTTTAGCCTGGGAAAACCTTTTGAATGATGTCTTTGATTCAGAAACAGGAATTGATAAAAATAAGCATCATTCTTTAGTCAATTTAACCGGAAATAAATTATTTATTCTTGCTATTGGGAATGGTTGTTTAGCTTTAGCTCTTTTAGGATTATTAGCAATTTGTTGGTGGCAAAAGGATTTAACCGTTTTAGGATTAATTCTCCTGTGTTGTGGGTTGGGGTATTTATATCAAGGGCCTCCCTTTCGGTTAGGATATCAAGGATTAGGAGAATTTTTATGTTTTTTTGCTTTTGGGCCCTTGGGGGTTTCCGCAGCCTATTATAGTCAAACCCAAAGCTGGTCATGGGTTTGTTTAGCGACATCAATTATTGTCGGAATTCCGATCACCTTAGTTTTATTTTGTTCCCATTTTCATCAAGTTGATGATGATATTGCGGCGGGTAAAAAGTCTCCCATTGTGCGTTTAGGAACAGAACGAGGTGCAAAACTTTTACCTTGGGTTTGTGGAAGCATTTTTTTGTTAACTGGGGGATTAGTGCTATTTGGAATTTTACCCATTTGGACGTTACTCAGCTTTGTTGGAATTCCCTCTGCTATAAAACTCTGCCGTCATGTCAGTCAATATCATAACCAGCCTAACTTAGTCAGCAATTGCAAATTTATTGCGATTTCTCTACAATTTTGGAGTAGCTTATTCTTAGGGGTAGGGTTAATTTTACATTAAATGAACACCCTTTTGTTATTTATTGATTTGGTGGGCAAAGCCCACCAGAAAAATTTCCAGGTTATACACCACCACTACGCATTACAGTTAGGACACTTCTAAATCCAGTAAGCTTATTCATGACTTACTTTTCCCTGTTCCCTGTTCCCCGTTCCCTACTATAAAAAGAGGTTCAATAATGATGCAGTTTATTCCGTTAATAGGACGGACATTTTTAGCAACAATTTTCATTCACGCTGCGGTTAATAAAATCTTTGATTTTGCCAATACTCAAACAATGATGACAGAAAAAGGTTTACCGTTTGCGGGGGTATTATTAGTAGGAACCATTATTGTCGAAATTGTCGGAGGATTATCGTTAGTGGTCGGGTATAAAACCCGTTTAGGGGCTTGGCTTTTAATTCTATTCTTAATTCCAGCAACCTTCGTCTTTCATAATTTTTGGGATATCCCTTCAGAAAAAATTGATTTCTTCAAAAATTTATCAATTATGGGTGGGTTACTGATGATTACCTATTTTGGAGCAGGGCCAGTAAGTGTTGATGAACATATTACGATGAGTAATACTGACTTTACTGATCCTGATAATCCATAACGAATTCTCGCAGGAGTTTTTGATTTAATTTTCCTTGGAAATTACGAGGTAACTGTTCTAAAGGAATCCACAATTTAGGATGTTTAAACTTGGATAATTTTCCGAGCATTGCCTGTTGTAATTCCATCAGAGACACCTGTTTAAAACCCGGAACATAGACCGCAACCACAATTTCGCCCCAGTATTGATCCGGTTTCCCTATTACACAAATATCCTGAACTAAACCCGTAGAAAGAATAACCGCTTCTACTTCTGCGGGAAATACATTTTCTCCCCCAGTAATAATTTTATTACTCTGTCTTCCTACTAATGTTAAATATCCCTGTTCATCCCAATAACCTAAATCATCAGGTATAAAACTATTAATCCGCATTTGAGGATCAAAATTCTCTTGATAATATCCTAACATTAAGGAATCCGCTTCAATTGTAATCAGTCCGGGTTGATTCGTTTTTAATTCGGCTCCATTTTGATCCTGGATTTTAATTTTAGCATGGGGTAAAACCTTTCCACAGCTATTATTTCCCCGTAAAAAATCCGAGGGTTTTAAGGTAACAATTTGAGAAGCAGTTTCTGTCATTCCATAGGTTAACGCCAGAGGAATTTGATAAAAACGACTTTGTTCTAATAAGTCTAACCAAGGGGGGGCTCCTCCTAATAAGACTATCTGAAATTGAGATAACCAATTTGTTAAGGAGGGTTGTTGTAATAAGCGATGTAATTGGGTGGGAACTAAGGAAATAAAAAAGTGATGAGGATTAAAATTAATCCAGTCTTCTGTTTCTACCGTTTTAAAGGATGTGATGATGAATTGTCCATCGGTTAAAAGCGATCGCATCCACTGCATTAATCCACTAACATGATAAAGGGGTAACGTACAAAAAGAATGAATAGCAGGGGTTTGAAAATATTGTTGAACGCCTAAAACTGAAGCCGTTAAAGTATCCCAAGTATGAACAGCAAACTTAATATTTCCCGAAGTTCCTCCCGTGGGAATCATAATCAAATTTTGAAGCAATTCATGATTCTTAGGGGCAGAATTTTGATAATCTAAAATTCGACCTTGAGATATTAATAAATTAGGTTTAACTAATTCATAAACTTGATTCCATTCTTCTTTTCCCCATTGAGGATTACCTAAAAACACAGGACATTTTGCTGTCACCGCAGCTACAAAAGCCGCTAAAAATAAAATAGGGTCAGATTCTGATATTAGTATTTTAGGATAATTTTTATTTAATTTTTCCCAGTGATTAATCTCTTGCAAATAAGTTTTAGAAAGATCTATTAAAAATTCTTTCTGCTCTAAATTAACCTGATTTTGGCTTTTGATTTTATCAATAAAATCCATATTAAACTAGGACACTTCTAAATCCAGCAAACTCATTCCCTGTTCCCTGTTCCCTATTCCCTGTTCCCTGCTATAAATTTCATTCCAACTTAGGTGTAGTAATAGGTTGAGACTCTGGGGAAGGAAGGGGAGTAGATTCTGGGACTGGCTCTGGAGTCGGTTCTGGTGTGGGACTCGGTTCCAAGGGCGGTGCTGGAGTCGGTTCTGGCGCTGGAATTGGGGCGGGTTCCGGGGTAGGAGCAGGTGTCGGAGGCGGGGTAGGAGCAGGTGTCGGAGGCGGGGTCGGTGCTGGTGTCGGGGCTGGCTCCGGTGCTGGAACAGGGGCTGGGGCTGGCGCAGGTGCAAAGGTTGGTTGAGGGCTGGGTTCCGGTTCACGAAGGGGGGTAGGTTCCGGTTCACGAAGGGGGGTAGGTTCCGGTTGAGGTTCTGAAGGCGTAATGGGGGAAAGGGTATTAATTAACGTCAGGTCTAACTTATAGTTACTTTCGGGTAGCCCAGGAATAGGATTGAGAATTACGGTATAGTCCCCGGTGGAAGGTAAAGTTCCTTGCCACAAAGAGACCGCTTCTCCCTGATTAATCGGTTGTTGATCCGGGCCAAGTAAGGTTAATAAGACTCCTTCCCCACTGACGGAGGCATAAAACTGTTGTCCAGCTTCAGCCGGAACCACATAGTTAGCGGCTTGATTGGCTTTCAGATTACCTTCAACGACCGTTGGTTCTCCCACCACTAAATTCAAGCGCTTTGTAGTGGGGGTGGGTACAACCGGAGAAGGAATCAATGCTGGATTCGATGGGGTGGGGTTCGGGGTTAAATTAGGTAAGGGTAGGGACGGTATAGGATTTGAGGGACTAGCCAGGGGAGGATTGACCTGGGAGGGGGGTTCTTCGGGTTTGCGGTCAGTAATTTTCAGGAATCCTTTAACTAAAGCCCAAGATCCCCAAGCTGCTAAACAAGCCACTAAAACACCCGCTATAATCACGGTGATGGGTTTATCCCAAAGGGATTGAGGGCTTGAGAGAATCGGATCAGGATTAGGAGATAGGGAAGGGGTCGGAGGCGGAACAACGGGACTATTATTGTTCTGGGCTTGCTGTTGACCTTGTTGAGTAACTAAGGGTCGTCCAACCGCTAGGGTGGGGAGTTGAGAAAAATTCGGGTCTGGGGGTTGGGGTGTGGGGGAAGGAACGGGAATCGGTAGAGTTTGAGTGGGGGGAAAACTCAAAGGTTGATTCAGGGTTTGTAACGCTTGTTCAACGTCCTGAGCCGATGGATAGCGATCGCTCGGTTGCCGACTCAACATTCGATTAATAATTTGAGCGAAATTCGGACTGACATTACTATAAGGTTGCCAATTCCAAGATAAAGCGGTTTGGTCGAGTAAATATTGCGGTTCTTGACCCGTTAATAAAACAATAGCCGTTACCGCTAAAGCATATAAATCACTACTGGGAAAAGCTTGTCCCGTTTGAATTTGTTCAAAAGGAGCATACCCTAATTTTCCGACGCGAGTAGCCGGAGGTAAGGTTAAATCAGGGGTATTGATGCGAGTTGCAATTTCAATCACCACCCCAAAATCAATTAATATAGGCAGTTGATCTCGATGACGTAAAATAATATTATCCGGGGAAATATCTCGATGAATAATTCCTAAACTATGAATATGAGCTAAAACGGGCAACATTTGCCGTAAAAACAGCACTATTTCAGCTTCCGTAAAGGTTTGAGGAAAACCAGGTGCTGCTTTTTTCCGCTCCATTAATAAAGCGTGATAGGTTTTCCCTTCTACATAATCTTGAACTAAAAATAACCGTTGATTTTCTTCAAAAACCGCCCCAAACTGAGGAATTTGAGCATGATGAATTTGGTAGAGAATTTGGGCTTCCCGCCGAAACAGTTCTTTAGATTTTTGTAGGGCGTAGGTTCCGGTTTGGACGGGAATAAATTCTTTTAAGGCGCAGCGCTCGTTAAATCGTCCTTGATCTTCGGCTAAATAGGTACGACCAAACCCCCCCTGGCCTAAAACACCAATCAAGCGGTAGCGGTTTTGCAGAATTGTCCCAACGGGAATAGCAGTTTGCGTCATGCTTCTAGCAGGTGAGTGATCAAGAAACCCAGATGAAAATTAACCTTTTGTATTATAAAGCTTAGGTACAATTCCACAGGTTCAGTCACGGCTGACTACAAACAGAACAGTCTCGATTCCGTAATCACGGTTGGCTGTTAAGCCTTAACACTTCGACACTTCGACACTTCGACAAGCGAGCGTGCAAAGCCGTCAACAACCAACCGTTAACGCTCAACCTAACTTCGCTTTTACCAGTTCCTGAACCTTTTTACCGTCCGTTTGACCTTTTAAGCGTTGCATGGCTGGCCCCATCACTTTCCCCATATCTTTAGCAGAAGTTGCACCAACCTCGACAATAACTTGATCAATAATGGCACTCACTTCTTCATCGCTAAGTTGTTTGGGAAGATATTCTTCAATGATGGCAAGTTCAGCTTTTTCTTTGTCGGCTAAATCCTCCCGTCCAGCGTTTTGATATTGTTCAATGGAGTCTCGACGTTGTTTCGCCGCTTGAATTAACACTTCTAATTCTTGTGCTTCGGTGAGGGAATCTTTTCCCTCTGCTCCAGGGCTGGTTTCTTTCTCTAGCAGCACTTTTTTAATGCTGCGAACGGTTTCTAGCCGCACCTTGTCCTTAGACTTCATGGCAGCTTTGATATCTTCACTAATGCGATCTTTGAGACTCATGGCTTCTAATGGGACTTCAATTTGCTCCCCAAATCATAGCAGGGACACCCCTAGAGCAAATATACAGTTTCTTCTTGATCTATTGGCTAAACTGTCTTAACATAAATTTCAGTATTTTCCCTATTTTAATTTGATCACTCTTTCTCCACAATTAATATAGAGGACGTTTGATTTGCACAATTTCAAGCAGCAGTGCTTCCGCTTACTGAAAAACGTCGTTTTCCGTTGGCTTGGCTGCTGAGATGTACCAACAGACAACAGCCAAATTCAATTCGCCAAACCTGTTCCGAATTCCAGTCTTTTCTGGAATGATTAAGATTGATTGCCATGTCATGAACTGTGAGGGTTCGCCGTGATCCGTTCTGCTACATTACCCCTTCCGTATTCTGAGCCATTAGTTGCTGATCATAGTCGGTTACGACTCTTTTCAGGATCGGCAAATACTCCCCTAGCCCTGGAAGTCAGCCGTTATTTAGGAATTGACTTAGGGTCAATGGTTCGCAAGCGATTCGCTGACGGAGAAATTTACATCCAGATTCAAGAGTCGATTCGAGGCTGTGATGTCTATTTGATTCAACCGTCTTGCTATCCGGTCAATGACAACTTAATGGAGTTGTTGATCATGATTGATGCTTGTAGACGGGCTTCTGCGCGTCAAATTACGGCTGTTATTCCCTATTATGGATACGCCAGAGCCGATCGCAAAACCGCAGGTCGTGAGTCCATCACTGCCAAATTAGTGGCTAACTTGATTACTGAAGCGGGTGCTAGTCGAATTCTCGCCATGGATTTACACTCGGCTCAGATTCAAGGGTATTTTGATATTCCCTTTGATCATGTTTATGGTTCTCCGGTAATTTTAGATTACCTGATGAGCAAACAGTTATCCGATATTGTTGTTGTTTCCCCGGATGTTGGTGGAGTCGCCCGTGCTAGGGCTTTTGCTAATAAACTGAATGATGCACCTTTGGCGATTATTGATAAACGTCGTCAAGCGCATAATGTTGCAGAAGTCTTAAATGTGATTGGGGATGTCAAGGGGAAAACGGCTGTTTTAGTCGATGACATGATTGATACAGCCGGGACAATTGCTGAAGGTGCTCGTTTATTACGTCGAGAAGGTGCGCGTCAAGTCTACGCCTGTGCCACCCATGCGGTCTTTTCTTCCCCTGCCATTGAACGTTTATCGAGTGGGGTGTTTGAAGAAGTGATTGTTACCAATACAATTCCCGTTATTCCCGAAAAACAGTTTGATCAGTTAACAGTTTTGTCTGTTGCGAATTTACTGGGGGAAACAATTTGGCGAATTCACGAAGATAGCTCTGTAAGCAGTATGTTCCGATAATCAGTTATCAGTTATCAGTTATCAGTTATCAGTCAAAAATTGGCCCTTTATCGTTGATCGTTGTAAATTCTTGACTACTTACTATAGTGCGGTCGTCCGAATAAGGGTTTATCCATCAATCAATAATTTTGAGTAAATTGAGCGATCGCAGATTCCCATCATGATTGTAGCGGTTTATTCGGGAGAATGGTAAAAAGAAGACTCCGTAAATGAGTTTAATCTTTTTAGATATTTTCTGCAAACATAAATTCGTTTAAAAGATAAAAAAGCAATTTATTTTTATTTTCTTGATAAACTGTTTCTATCCATAACGTTTTAGCTTTATTAATATTTTAACTTTTTTCAGATTCCTAAAAATTTCAATAAAACTAATAATTTTAATAATTATGAAAACTAACTCTATAAAGCTTAACTAAATGTAACAGATCAGGATTTTAGGATTGATGAGGGGGAGTCGGGGCGCAATTATGTTTAAGATCAATAATTTGATTTCCTGACGGCTCACGGGTGTCATTTGGCCATTTAAATTCATAAAATTTAATTCTAGGGCTTCTAACTAGATGAAAAATAAAGTATAGAGTAACATAATAGCCAGATTCTCAGTTTTGAGTAGAAAACCATAGAGGATAGTTTGATTATTCAGTCATAATAGGACAATTTATCTTATGTTTGATCCAAACGACTCTAATCCGATTCCTTTGTTCGATTCCGGTTTGGATAGGGAAAGTCGCCAAAACCCGGCTCCCATCACATTGGCTTCAGGACAAAACCTTAACGGGATTAACTTCGGTAATACGCAACTCGGCTCCATCAGTGGGACGAAGTTTAATGATCTCAATCGAGATAGCCTGCTCACCCCTGGGGAACCGGGTTTATCCGGATGGACTATCTTTATTGATACTAACAATAACGGAACCTTAGAAGCCACAGAACCCACTACTCTAACAAATGCCAGTGGTGGGTATGCCTTCACCAACTTAACGGCGGGAAATTATACCGTTCGAGAAGTACAGCAACCCGGATGGGTACAAACCACTGCTAACCCTGGGCTAGTAAGTGTAACCGGAGGTGCAGATATCACCGGAATTAACTTCGGGAATAACCAATCAGGTACTATCACTGGAATTAAATTCAACGATAGTAACGGTAACGGATTGTTTGATGCGGGTGAAACCCCATTACAGGGATGGACAATTTTTGTCGATGGTAACGGGAATGGCGTTCCTGATACGGGAGAAGGAAGGTTAGTGACCGGCGCCGATGGCCGTTACACTTTTGCCAATGTTCCACCGGGGAATTATACCCTGCGGGAAGTTCAACAACCGGGATGGACACAAACCACGCCGAACCCTGGAGCCGTTGGGGTCAGTGGTGGCACGAATGCTATTGTTAACTTTGGCAACCGTCAGTTGGGTTCCATTAGTGGGGTCAAATTTAATGATCTCAATAACAATGCCACCTTTGATACTGGGGAAACCGGTTTAGCGGGATGGACAATTTTTATTGATGCCAATGGTAACGGAACGTTAGAAGCGACAGAACCCACAACCGTAACGAATGCTAATGGTGGATATACCTTTACCAGTATTCCCGCAGGTAACTATACTGTTCGAGAAGTGCAGCAACCGGGATGGGTACAAACGACCCCTAACCCTGGCCCGGTGAGTGTGACCGGAGGTGCAAATATCACCGGAATTAATTTTGGGAATAACCAATTTGGAACCATCACAGGCATAAAGTTTAATGATACCAATACTAATGCCTTGTTTGATGCAGGTGAAACTCCGTTACAGGGGTGGACGATTTTTATTGATGCCAACGGGAATGGCACGCTTGAAGCCACAGAAGCTGCTGCCGTTACAGGCGCTAATGGTCGCTATACCTTTGCGAATGTTCCCCCTGGGAATTATACCCTGCGGGAAGTTCAGCAAACTGGATGGACACAAACGACCCCTAACCCTGGCTCCGTTGGCATCAGTGGTGGCACGAATGCTATCGTCAACTTTGGCAACCGTCAGTTTGGTTCCGTCAGTGGCATAAAGTTTAATGATAAAAACGCTAATGGTTTGTTTGATGCAGGTGAAACCCCTTTGCAGGGGTGGACAATTTATATTGATGCCAATGGTAACGGCACTTTGGATGCCACAGAACCGACAACTGTAACCGGAACAAATGGCAGTTACGTTTTCACTAACGTTCCGCCAGGGAATTATATCCTACGGGAAGTTCAACAACCGGGATGGGTTCAAACCGTTCCCCCAGCAAAAGCTTAATGAGAAGTCAGGATGAATTAAATGTCAGGGTAAGGAGATAATTGTTTTCTCTTTTTTGCAAATAACTTTTGTAGAGGCGCGCGAGTTCGCACGTCTCTATATTTTTTATCGGGATTAGATATTTTTCCAAATTATTATTGATGATGAGGATTTCAGAAATTAATTAAGAACAGCAATCAATTTAAACTTTATTTTTCTGGGAGATAATTTTGCTGTTTTGTTTCTCAGTTATTATAATGTCAGAGGTTTTTCACAGTTTGCGATGGGTTCCGTCCAGCCGAAGGCTATCGCTGATCCCCATCAAAAGTTAAAATAAGACGGTTGTGCTGAATGGGATGTTAGTGACATCGCTCGGATACGACAGAGGGGAAATTGAGCTAAAACTGTCTCAGAGTCTCCTGTTGACCGATTAACGTCTCTTTTGACATCAAAGTGATAACATCTAAACCTAGAATATGATAGAACGGTATACTTTGCCCGAAATGGGCAATTTGTGGACAGAGACTTACAAGCTGCAAACTTGGTTACAAGTAGAAATTGCCGTCTGTGAGGCACAGGCAGAATTAGGATATATTCCATCAGAAGCCGTTGAAGAAATTAAAGCTAAGGCGAATTTTGATATCAAGCGGGTGCTGGAAATTGAGGCAGAAGTCCGCCATGATATGATTGCCTTTTTAACGAATGTCAACGAATATGTTGGGGATGCCGGACGCTACATTCATTTAGGCTTAACCAGTTCCGATGTACTCGATACGGCTTTAGCGTTACAATTAGTGGCGAGTGTGGATGTGTTATTAGAACGCACAGAAGCCTTGAGTCAAGCCATTCGTTATCAAGCGCAACAACATCGAAATACGGTGATGATTGGTCGTTCCCATGGCATTCACGCCGAACCGATTACCTTTGGCTTTAAATTAGCTGGATGGTTAGCGGAAGTGTGTCGCAACCGAGAACGTTTGGTGCGTCTGCGTCAAACCGTTGCGGTGGGTAAAATTTCCGGGGCGGTGGGAACCTATGCTAATGTTGATCCCAGGGTAGAAGCGATCGCTTGTCGCAATTTAGGGCTCGAACCGGATACGGCTTCAACCCAAGTGATTTCCCGTGATATTCATGCGGAATATGTGCAAACTTTAGCGTTATTAGCCGCAAGTATTGAACGGTTTGCGGTGGAAATTCGCAACTTACAACGCACGGATGTTTTAGAAGTCGAAGAATTCTTTGCCAAAGGTCAAAAAGGTTCCTCGGCCATGCCCCATAAACGCAACCCGATTCGCAGTGAACGCTTAACGGGAATGGCGCGAATTATTCGGGGAAATGCCGTTGCTGCCTTAGAAAATGTTGCCCTCTGGCATGAACGGGATATTTCCCATAGTTGCGTTGAACGGATGATCTTACCCGATTCTTCAACGGTGGCTCATTTTATGTTAGTTGAACTAACAGATTTAGTCAAGAATCTGTTAGTTTATCCTGAAAATATGCAGCGCAACATGAACCTTTATGGTGGTGTTGTCTTTAGTCAACGGGTGTTATTAACCTTAGTTGAAAAAGGCATTAGCCGGGAAGAAGCCTATAGAATTGTTCAATCTTGCGCCCACACGGCTTGGAATCAAACCAATGGTGATTTTCAGGCTTTAATTAGGGAAAATGAGCAAGTCAAGACAAAATTATCTCCTGAAGAAATTGATGCTTGTTTTGATCCCAAACATCACTTAAAAAACCTTGATCAAATTTATCAACGGTTAGACATTTAAACCTCAAGAAACCGGGTTTTTAAACCTAATTCATCGTAGGGGCGAGGCGCGCCTCATCCCTACAGGAGTTTGTAAATTGATATATTTTCTGAATTAACCCCGCTTCTAACTCATTACATCACCCGGACTTTAACCTTATGCTTTCTAAACCCATGATGCGATTATTTTTATTTTTATTCATAATTTTGGGTATTAACTGTTATCCCGTTAATGCTCAAAATTTAACCCCCCCTGTTACGTCTCCTCCTACTGCCCCTCCTACTGCCCCTCCTACTGTTGTGGTTCAAGATTATAACCAAGTTCCAGCCACCGAAAAATTAGTCGATATTAGAAGTGTTAATCTGAATATTCGTCTTGATATTCGCTATGCCACAACCAACAATTTTTTAAAGAAAAAAATCTATTCGGTTCCTCGTTGTTTGTTGCGTTCTGATGTTGCTCAACGCTTATCCAGAGTACAACAAGATTTAGAAGAAATGGGCTTAGGTTTAAAAGTTTATGACTGTTATCGTCCTCTGTCTGTAACGCGGCAAATGTGGGAAATTTTACCTGATACTCGTTATGTTGCAAACCCGGCTAAAGGGTCTCGACATAACCGAGGGGCGGCGGTTGATTTAACCTTAGTTGATTTACGCACGGGGGCGGAGTTAGAAATGCCAACAGCCTTTGATGATTTTACCGACAAAGCGGCTAGAGATTACACGGGAAATGCTCCTCAAGTTCGTCGGAATAGTGATTTACTTGCTGTTAAAATGAAACAACAAGGATTTATCCCTTTAATTACAGAATGGTGGCATTTTGATGCGCCAGGTTGGGATAAATACGGCCTTTTAGATGTTCCTTTAGAAAATATTCGTTAGAACTCATTTCTGATTTCAGGGCTGTTTGATCCCCTAGAACAGGATAAAATAGCCCTTGGGGGGTTGTTCCAAAGCTCAAGCATCAACATTTAACAGTCAACCGTCAGTTACGCCACAATAGAGACAGTTAAATTTTGAACTGATCAAGTATGACAACTGCAACGGTAGAGAAACCTGCAACTCAACTTCCGCCTTTAATTCCCCGTGAGCTCCTGTTTGGCAACCCAGAACGCACGAGTCCGAGTTTGTCCCCCGATGGCAAATATTTAGCCTATATTGCCCCCGATGACAATAATATTTTACAGGTTTGGTTAAAAATTGTTGGACAAGAGGAAACTCAAGCTTTAACCCGTGATCCAAAACGGGGAATTCGATTTTTTTTCTGGACATATAACCCAGATCAACTGATGTATGTTCAGGACTCCGATGGCGATGAAAATTGGCATTTATATTTAGTTGATGTCCAAACCCATATTGTCCGGGACTTAACGCCTTTTCAAGGTGTTCGGGCACAAGTGGTTAATGTAGATCACAAATTCCCGGATCAAATTTTAGTGGGAATGAACCTGAGAGATCCCCAAGTTTTTGATGTTTATCAGGTGAATTTAAAGAATGGGGCTGTTGATTTTCATACGGAAAATCCCGGTAATATTTTAGGGTGGACAGCCGATGCTGACTTTAAAATTCGGGCAGCGAGTTCTAGCACCGAAGATGGGGGGTTTGATTTATTATATCGAGAAACAACCGAACATCCTTGGGAAACCCTACGTCATTGGGGGCCCGATGAAGAAGGGGGGGCGGCTTTCTTTTCTAATGATGGCAAAATTTTGTATATGGTGGGCAACCATAATGCCAATGCAGAACGATTAATTGCCTTAGATTTATCGACTCGTCAAGAAACAATAATTGCTGAAGATCCTGAATATGATATTGGGGGATTATTAGCCCATCCTATAACCCGAAATATTGAAGCGGTTTCTTTCTATAAAGATAAAGAAGAATGGCATATTCTTGATGAAAGTATTGCCGCAGATATTGAGGCGATCAAACAAATTCGTCCGGGTGAATTTGGCATTAGTCGAACGTTATCCGATGAAAAATGGCTGATTAGTTTTGTCGTTGATGACGGCCCGGTGTATTATTATGTTTACGATCGCCCAACGAAAACCCACAGCTTTTTATTTAGTAATAAACCCAAACTAGAAGGCTTACCGTTAGCCTCAATGGAACCCATTTCTTACACGGCTTCTGATGGCTTAACCATTCAGGGTTATTTAACAAAACCTGTGGGTGTTGCACTTCCCGCCCCGACGGTGATGTTAGTGCATGGTGGCCCCTGGGCGCGAGATACCTGGGGTTATGACTCGGAAGCACAATGGTTAGCCAACCGGGGTTATGCGGTCTTACAGGTGAATTTCCGGGGGTCAACGGGCTATGGGAAAGCCTTTGTGAATGCGGGAAACCGAGAATGGGCTGGAAAAATGCACCAAGATCTCATTGATGGGGTGAATTGGTTAGTAGAACAAGGCATTTCTCAGCCGGATAAAATTGCCATTATGGGGGGATCTTATGGCGGGTATGCAACCTTAGTGGGGTTAACTTTTACGCCTGACGTTTTTGCTTGCGGTGTGGATATTGTGGGGCCGAGTAATATTATTACCTTGATGCAAAGTATTCCGCCTTATTGGGAACCCATTCGCAAGAATTTCTATCATCGAGTCGGGAATTTAGACACGGAAGCGGACTTTTTAAAAGCGCGATCGCCTCTATTTTTTGTTGACCGAATTGAGAAACCTTTATTAATTGGTCAAGGGGCTAATGACCCCCGTGTTAAACAGGCAGAAAGTGAGCAGATTTTTGAGGCGATGAAACAAGCGGGTAAGCCTGTGGAATATGTTCTGTATACGGATGAAGGTCACGGTTTTGCCCGTCCTGAAAATCGTTTACATTTTTATGCCATTGCTGAAGAGTTTTTAGCTAAATATTTGGGAGGACGGTTTGAACCCATTGGCGAAATTGCCGGACATTGCGGTGTAATTAAATCCTCAAGTTAGCCTTGAAAATATCCCCCTTTTTTAGGGGGCTTCAAGGCATCTTGACTCAAAATCATGCTAAAATGATAAATAGCATGAACTATAAGTTAGGAAATCAATCAACCATCAGCCTCTAATAAACAGAAAGCTTTCCTCCCTGTTCCCTGCTATACATACTTCCTGCTAAATTTTAATTTTTTAAAATCCTATGTTCCAGTATATTCTGGGTATTTTATTTCCGATTATCATTGGATTTACACTGAATTCTTCAGTTAAAGTGATTAGTACCAGTGATCTAGCAATTGTTGAACGATTAGGTAAATATAAACGCACCCTAAAACCGGGGCTTCAGTTTATTGTGCCTGTGGTTGAAAAGATTGTTTATTATGATACTAACCGGGAACGTTTATTAGATATTGATCCCCAAGAAGTAATTACAAAAGATCAAATCACTCTGAAAATTAATGCTGCGGTTTTTTGGAAAATTGAAGATTTACAGAAATTTTATTATAACGTTGAAACCAATAAAACGAAAGAAGCCATTTCTAATTTGGTTTTAACTACCCTGCGGGCAGAAATTGGCTTAATTAATTTTGAAGATTTATTAGCTAAAATTAAAGAACTGAATAAAAGATTATTAGAGGCTTTAGGAGAAGGAACAAAATTATGGGGGATTACGATTATTCGAGTTGATATTCAGAATATTACGCCTCCGAAATCTCTACAGGAAGCCATGGAACGCAAGCGGGTTGCTGAGAGCAAAAAACAGGCAGAAATTTTAGAAGCTCAAGGACAAGCTCTATCCATAAAAGTATTAGCTGAAACTTTGGGATTAAAAACAGATAGTTCTGAATTTTTAAAATTTTTAATTACAAAGCAATATGTTGAAGCCAATCAACAGTTAAGTCAAAGTCCGAATTCTAAAGTTATTTTTATGAACCCGAATCAATTAACAGAACCCATTGCTCATTTAATGGAAAATGAATCCGAAAATACACCTCCTTCTATTATTTTACCGAATTTGGAAGAAGTCACTAAACCTCAATCTAATCCTAACACTCCAAAAACCTAGGATATTGCTCTATACTCCAACGACCCCAAATTTATTTTTCTTTCGTCACCACTTTGTCACTATTCCATGACTACAATGGGCTTAGTTTCAAATCAAGGACTAAGGATTAAACCCATGAATAGCAATAAAAATAACCGTCTGTCTACTCGTACTAAGATTTGGATGGGAGTGGGTGCTTATATTCTAACAAGCGGATTGTCCGATGTTGCCAATGCTTCTGCACCTCATAATTTGAACCCAGAAATTCCATCCAATATTTCGACTTCAGGGGCTACTTTCACCCATTCTGAGATGTTACAAGCAGCTACTCAAGGCGACAAAAATGGGAAAACAGATGATAAAGGAAAAGACAAGAAAGGTGATGAAGGCGGAGAAAGCGGAGAAGGTGGAGAAGGCTAACATCTGATGATTTTTTGTATTGCTGATGTTCTCACACCAGAAGAACTAGAAACAACTTTGACGCTACTTCAACAAGCTGAGTTTATAGATGGAAAAACAACGGCTGGACGGTACGTTAGAGAAGTTAAAAATAATCAACAAATCAAAACCGATACTGAGATTACGTCCGAACTAAGAACTATTGTTCTCCAAGCTTTAAAGCGTAACGAACTGTTTCAAATAGCAGCACGTCCTAAAGCAATTCGCCCGATTATTTTCAGTCGTTATGATGTGGGAATGTATTATGGTTCCCATTTCGATAATGCTGTGATGGGAGATGAATTTATTTCTCGAACGGATGTTTCATTAACTTTATTTCTCTCTGACCCTAATACCTATCAAGGGGGAGAATTAGTGATTGAAACTTCATTAGGGGAACAGAGTTTTAAGTTAGATGCAGGTTCGGCGATTGTTTATCCGTCTTCGACCTTACATCGTGTGGAAACAGTAACTGAAGGTACTCGCTGGGCGGCTATTACTTGGATTCAAAGTTTAGTTCGTGACCCATCTAAACGAGAAATATTGTTTGATTTAGATACCGCTCGTAGAAGTCTTTTCAAACAATATGGCAAAACTATAGAATTCGACTTGATTGCTAAAAGTCACGCCAATTTATTGCGGAAATGGGCTGATATTTAACCCCAATTTCATTAAAATGTAGGGGCGTTTAATCAAATGTCCCTACATCAGGGCTATAGTTTCAACTCCCCAATGTTTTCGATTTAAACGCAACAGGATAAAAGATCATGAGTCTGTATGAATCTAACGATGATAATAACAGTTCAGAAGATTATTATCAACCCACTTCAGTAACAGGTATTACCCCAACAAATTATACTCATTATGATAATAATTGGGACAATAACAGTTCAGAAGATTATTATCAACCTAATTCAGTAACAGGTGTTACCCCAACAAATTATACTCATTATGATAATAGTTGGGACAATAACAGTTCGGATGATTATTATCAACCCAATTCAGTAACAGGTGTTATCCCAACAACAAATTGGGATATTGTGACAGGAACCCATTGGGATGATGTCTTACAAAATCCTCAATATCAAGAGAATTTACTTGAAACTTTTGACGAGAACTATTATCGACAAACCAATCCTGATGTTAATTTAGCCATCACTCAAGGAACCCTATCTTCAGGTTTACAACAGTATATTTATTTAGGAGAAACAGAAGGACGTTCACCGAATCAATTCTTTGATGAATCCTACTACTTAAATACAAATCCTGATGTCGCAAATGCTGTCCAAGCTGGGGTATTTAATTCAGGTTTTGAACATTTTGTGATGTCAGGTGCTGAGGAAGGACGAAACCCCAGCACCCAGTTCAACACAGGATTTTATTTAGCACAGAATCCTGATGTTCTGCAAGCCATCAACAGTGGAGTTGTCAGCAATGCGTTTTCTCATTATACCCTGTATGGTCAGTTTGAAGGTCGGGTTGCAACACCAATTTAAACTGAATTGAATTAGGCTCTCAATACAAATAGAAACCCGCTTTCTCCAAGAAATCGGGTTTCTAATATCAATGTTCAGTTAGGAATTCATATTCAGAACTTGCTTTAAAAATGCAAATTCATCAGCAATTTCCTCAATGATTTTAGCAGTGGGTTTTCCGGCACCATGTCCGGCTTTGGTTTCAATTCTAATTAATACTGGATTTTCCCCGACATGGTTTTCCTGTAAGGTTGCAGCAAATTTAAAACTATGGGCGGGAACCACTCGATCATCATGATCTCCCGTTGTAATTAAAGTTGCAGGATAGGTAATTCCAGGTTTTAAATTATGCAGAGGAGAATAAGCATATAAAGCTTGAAATTCTTCGGGATTTTCCGGGGAACCATAATCAGAACACCAGGCCCAACCAATGGTAAATTTATGGAAGCGAAGCATATCTAAAACCCCCACTGCAGGTAAGGCTGCTGCAAATAAATCTGGGCGTTGAATCATACAAGCTCCAACTAATAATCCGCCGTTACTTCCTCCGATAATCGCTAATTTTTGAGAGGAGGTATAACGTTTTTCAATTAACCATTCCGCAGCACCAATAAAGTCATCAAAAACATTTTGTTTTTTCAGTTTTATACCCGCTTGATGCCAATCTTCTCCATATTCTCCCCCACCTCGTAAATTGGCGATCGCATAAATTCCGCCCATTTCTAACCACACTAAACGACTGATCGAAAAGGAGGGAGTCAGAGAAATATTAAATCCTCCATATCCATATAAAATTGTGGGGTTATTTCCATTTAATTCTAACCCTTTTTTTGCCGTAATAAACATCGGAATCAGCGTTCCGTCTTTACTGGGATAAAAAATTTGTTGGGTTTCGTAGTCATCGGGATTAAAATCAACGTTAGCTTGGCGGTAGATTGTACTTTCTCCTGTCACCAGATTGTATCGATAAATTGTATTAGGAGTGGTAAAACTGGTGTAACTGTAAAAAGTTTCGGTATCATATCGTTTTCCCCCAAAACCATCCGCCGAACCAATTCCCGGTAATTCAATTTCTCGAACAAATGACCCATCTAAATTAAAGATTTTAATTTGAGTATGGGCATCTTTTAAATAATCCGTAATAAATTGATTATTTAAAATGTTAACTCCTTCTAATGTTTCTGGAGCTTGGGGAATAATTTCGGTGTGAGTTTTGGTATTAATATTAATGGCTATAACGCGACTCCGAGGCGCATCTAAATCCGTTGTAAACCAGAAGTTTTCTCCTTCATAATCAATA
The DNA here is from genome assembly GCF_900009145.1 of Planktothrix tepida PCC 9214. Taxonomy (NCBI): domain Bacteria; kingdom Bacillati; phylum Cyanobacteriota; class Cyanophyceae; order Oscillatoriales; family Microcoleaceae; genus Planktothrix; species Planktothrix tepida. The sequence continues at coordinate 152,327 of NZ_LN889803.1, read as the reverse complement.
AACCGATAACTGGCTTTAAACTCTGAAATGAGTTCTATAACGGGGGAATTGGGCTGAGTTAAATCTTGATAAAAAACCAAGTTTTTAGGTTCAGTTCCCATCCAAACGGAAATAATTAAATATTTGCCATCTTCGGTCAAAAATCCGTTAAATCCCCATTCTTTATGATCAGGACGTTCATAGATTAAAGTATCTTCAGACTGGGGAGTTCCTAAACGATGGTAATAAAGTTTTTGGAAATAATTTGTTTCTTCTAACGGTTTTCCCTCTTGAGGTTCATCATAACGACTATAAAAGAATCCTTGATGATCGTGTGTCCAGGATGCTCCTGAAAATTTAACCCATTTTAAATGATCGGGTAAATCTTCTTGAGTATTAATATCTTTAACTTTCCATTCTTGCCAATCTGAACCCGAAGTGGATAACCCATAAGCCATTAAATTTCCATCTTCACTAATGGACATTCCTGATAATGCAATGGTTCCATCAGAAGATAGGGTATTGGGATCTAATAAAACTTTCGGTTCCCCATCTAACGACTCTAAAACATACAGAACACTTTGATTTTGGAGTCCATCATTTTTAAAATAAAAATAGCGAGTTCCTTGCTTAAAAGGAGTACCATATTTTTCATAATCCCACAGTTGCGTGAGGCGATTTTTAAGGGTTTCTTTGGCTGGAATATTATTCAAATAAGCAAATGTCACTGCATTTTGGGCTTCAACCCATGCTTTCGTTTCTTCTGAGTCTAAATCTTCTAACCATCGGTAGGGGTCAGCAACGGTTACACCATGATAGTTATCAACTTGATCACATTTTCGAGTATGAGGATAGCTGAGGATTGGATTTTGTTCAGACATGAGATTAAACAATAAAGGGTAAACCAAAAGTTATCGGGATAAATCAACCTGATCTCACACTTATAGGGTGCGTAAGTGCAACTTCACATACCACTGGATGATTAAATTAACCGACTTATCCTATTATAATTCTAATAGATCATTATTCTCCCAGAAAAAAGCGAGAAAAACCTCACACTTAAATTGAAAATGTATGAATGGAAACATTACTTACAGTCCTGCTTATACGCTTGTCCCGACTTATGATTGTTTTAATCGCTGTAGCTATTGTAATTTTAGAACCAATATCGGTGAAAGTCCTTGGTTAACTTTAAATCAAGCTGAACAACTCTTAAAACCGCTTCAAAACTCAGGAATTATTGAGATTTTAGTGTTAAGTGGGGAAGTTCATCCGCATAGTTCTCAACGTTCAGCGTGGTTTCAACGGATTTATGCGTTATGTGAATTAGCTATATCTTTGGGGTTTTTACCTCATACCAATGTCGGGCCGTTAACGTTTGCAGAAATGTCACAATTAAAACGGGTGAATGTTTCTATGGGGTTAATGTTAGAACAAATTACCCCTAAGTTATTAGAAACCGCTCATCTCCATGCTCCGAGTAAAGTCCCTCAATTGCGGTTACAACAGTTAGAATGGGCTGGAGAATTAAAAATCCCGTTTACAACCGGACTATTATTAGGAATTGGAGAAACTTCTCAAGATTGGCGAGATACTTTAAATGCGATCGCAAGTATTCATCAACGATGGGGACATATTCAAGAAGTGATTTTACAACCCCACAGTTTAGGAAGTCAACAAATAGGACACAGAGACAGTTTTGAGTTACAGCAGTTACCCGAAGTTGTGGCGATCGCTCGTTCTATTTTACCTCCAGAAATCACCTTACAAATTCCTCCGAATTTAGTCACCCATCCTGATATTTTATTAGCCTGTTTAGACGCTGGAGCGCGAGATCTCGGTGGAATTAGCCCCCGTGACGAGGTGAACCCCGATTATCCTCATCCTGATCATCAAACCTTACAAGCCATTTTAGCCCCCAATGGGTGGCAATTGGTGCGGCGTCTACCTGTTTATCCTAAATACGATACTTGGGTTGTTCCTAACCTACAAGGGATTGTGAGCCAATGGCGAAAAAAGCTTGCAATTTCACAAACACCTGTGCTATATTAAATAACTGCATGGTCGTGGCGGCATAGCCAAGCGGTAAGGCAGAGGTCTGCAAAATCTCCATCCCCGGTTCAAATCCGGGTGCCGCCTTTAAAAATGATTTGTTAATCTTGGATTTGCTTAAAAATCCAATAAATCCAATTTCTAACAGTAGATTGGCGTCTTCCTGGGGTCTGCTTGCTAAGTTCAGCACGAGAAGACAAGATAATTTCGCAAATTTCTTCTTGTGATGGCATTTTTCCCCTAGATAAATTTAATTGAAATACTGTATTAAAAACTTGACGTTCTAAAATTTTTCTGATCAAAGAAAGATATTTATGTTTTTGTCTTTTGCTTAAAATTTCTCTAGCTTCCTGTGTCAAACGAAAGGTTATATCACCTGTACCAACAGCTTTGTATTTTTCTACAAGTCCAAGATATTGACCTGCATTTGTATAATACCCGGTTTGTCTCTGATCAAATTGATAATTTTCTGTAATTTCATCTCTCGTTAAATCTCTTTCTACTAAAAGGGATAGTAAGTCAATGACCCGTTCAAAGTTATTTGCTTGGGGGAATGGTTTACTAGGTTCTGAAATTAAGGTAATAGTTTCAAAAATATCAGAAACGTCCTGCTGTGTAATTTCTTCGGGTGCAATAATATAATTTTTTTGCTCTATTAAGCGAATGGAGTTATAATCAAATTCATTCTTAAACTCATAAATAAAAAAGCTGAATATGTCGTTGGAATAAGTCATTAAAATAGGAATGACTTTTTTAGTAATTTTTTGTGACCATAATCGATAAGGATAATATAATTGCCTAATTATAAAATCATCAGTTTGATATTTCTTGGCTTCAATTAAAATCAAATAATTTTCACTTTCAAAACCTGCATCTATTTCGCATTGACTATTAATGACTGAAATGGGATAAATTTGATTGTTTAAATGATTTTTAATTGTGAAATCAAAGCAACCAGAGGACATCCTTCCAGAAAGTGTAAAAGATGTTTCCTCTCCTAATAAGTCGTTAATAATTCCTGTATTAAATGCACAACTAATAGCAGATGATTCTGAATATAAATGGGTATAGTCTATACTTTCTATATAAGAAGGAAACTCTATATCAATAGGTTCTATATCAGTAGAATATTTAACATTCAAGTAAGCATCAAAACAACCAATAATATATTTTGAACGGGAAATAGGTAGTATAGATAAATTATTATCTTTAAAAATATTGGGTAAATTAACTGAATGATCAAACTTAGCCATTAACCGACTTTCTCGTTCTTCATTAATTTGAGTCGCTTCTATTTCAAAATAACCTTGTTTAGCAATAATATCTAAAATACTATATCGTTGAAATAAGGTTTCCCAAGCAATATCATTTTTTCCTGGTTTTTTGTTGTTCATGTATTTTAAGGTTTGGGAACATAATTTAAAACTAAAACCTCATCTATTTTACCTCGTTTAAGAGCATTAGAGTTAATACTGCGGGTTGCAGAAACAGTTTTTATTGTTTCCTGATAATCTTTATACAAATCTAAGATAAAATCTGTGGCTGAATTACTCAACATCACATGACATCCTTTTTCGGTTAATTCATCAACCACTTGTTTTAAACGTCTTTGTTCATTTTGATTAAACCCATTAATATCATATCCGGTGAAAGAAGCGGTATTAGAAACGGGATCATAAGGAGGATCAAAATAGACAAAATCGCCTTTTTTTGCATCTTTAACAGCTTCGGCAAAATCAACATTTAAAAAAGTTACTGTATTTTGATTAAAATAATCATTGACTCCCCTTAATACCGCCTCGTCTAATATATTCGGATTTTTATAACGACCAAAAGGAACATTAAAATGTCCTTTAGAATTAACTCTAAATAATCCATTGTAACAAGTTTTGTTTAAATAAATAATTCGAGCAGCTTTTTGAATATCAGAATATTCACGATACTCTTTTAAACGATCAATTCCCCGAAGATAATCATAGTATTCTTTGGAATTTTTTGCTTGGTGAACTTTTAAAATTTCTATGAGTTCTTCAACCTTATCTTTAATCACTCGATAACAATTAATTAATTCCTTATTACTATCATTAACAATTGCTGTTTTAGGCTGTAGCTCAAATAAGAGTGCACCTCCGCCTAAAAAGGGTTCATAGTATGTAGTCTTACCTATATTTTTAGGAAGATATTTGCAAATTTCAGGTAATAATTGTCGCTTTCCTCCCGCCCATTTTAAAAAAGGTTTAACTAAGGGATTTTTTTGCACAGTCACAAACTAATAATTCCTTCAAATTTTAGGAGCATAGTCTATTTTATATTAAATTGAAATTTTAGTCAATATATTTTATTGAAAATTCTTTTATCCTTGTGGTAGAAGGGTAAGGGACAAAAAAACTACTTCCCTTTTCTAAGATAGTATTTACCCAAAATGCTTGATTATTTGTTATTCTATTCAAGATAAACTAACCAACAGCATCTAAAACTTAAATGACTCAGCCGATTTATCAGCCTCCTTTTAATCTCAAAAATGGTTTCTTGATGACCATTTATGGAGCTTTAAGAGCCAGTCGAACTTGGGAAAAGACCATTAACTTACCTGAGCCTCCCTATCAAGAAGTGGTATTTTCAGGGGCGGGAGGGGTTCCTATTTACGGGATTATTGCTAAACCTAAAAATCCTAGAGGAACAATTGTTTCCACCTATGGAATTACGGGGACTTTAGAGAATCAATGGTTTTTGAAACTGTGGGGAAGAAAAGCATTTGCGGCGGGTTATGCTGTGGTTTTGTTTGACTGGAGAGCCCATGGAAAAACAGCAGAATTATCTCCAAGTTTAACATCTGATGGCTTATTAGAAGGAGAAGATTTTGTTAGAATTGCAGCACAATCTAAACAAATTGGTTGTCCAACTCCTTTTTGGTTTACGGGGTATTCTTTAGGAGGACAATTAGCCTTATGGGGAATTAAGACGGCTCAAACTGTCAATCAATGGGGAATAGATTTAAACTTAAAAGATTCCGATATTGCTGGGGGGGCAGTGATTTGTCCCAGTTTAGATTCTAATCGTTCTTTAAGTTATTTAGTACAACATTCTTGGGGAAAACATTTAGAACGGGCGATTACAAAAGAACTGAAAAAATTAGCCAAACATCTGTATCAGTATCATCCTAATGATATTGATTTAGAAGCGATTAAACGAGCGAATTCTATCTGGGGCTTTGACCATGAATTAGTCATTGGGCGGTTAGGGTTTAAGAGTGTTGAAGAGTATTATGAAGCGAGTAGTGGGTTACAGTTAATTCCGCAAATTCATAAACCTACATTAATTTTATATGCAGAAGATGATCCCTTATTTGAACCTGCCATTATTCCTGAGTTGAAAGCTGCAAGTCATCACAATTCTGCCATTGATTTAGTCGCGACTCAATATGGGGGTCATGTTGGATATATTAGTAGTAAATCTTGTCAAAGTCAATTCAATGATCCAGATCGGTGGTGGGCGTGGAATCGTATTTTAGATTGGTTTAACCAGCAAGAACAGTCTTTAAGAACGGATGAAAATATCAAATACAACCGTAGATTCTCGTAGATTTCAGAGGGATTTTGAGATAAAAGTAAATTCTCAATTACCGAAATATACGGTTGACGAAACACTCGGAATAGCTTATCAAAGCTTAATTTCTCATCGGATTCTAGGATTTATAACTAAGATAAGATAGAATTTAGGCAATCGTTAACGGAACAATCAGAAGTCCGACTCAAATGAGAATTTGAAACGGTTGATTTCCAATTACCAGAGTGCAATCCAGATGGAAACCCTGCTTATTCTTTTAGGATTATCGACTGGAGCCGCCATTGCTGCTCAATTTCATAAACCCAAACCTGAACCACCCCCTAAAGAAAAATGGGATAAGGAATGGGAAATTGAGACAAAAACCCGAATTAAATATCGCCGAAATCACTAATATTGTGTTTAAGCTTGAGATGACAAATTGTCTCAGGGGTCAATGTAGGGTCTGTAAGCGTGGCGCAGGCATCCCTAACAGGGGATAAACTTTAACCTCTGGGACTATTAAAATCAGCCCCATTTATAGTAAAATTCACAAGGATTGGGGTTCTGCTTTTTTGGGATAATTAACGATGAATATTATCGATTTTTTTGAATTAAGTGCCGGAAAATGGTTTTCTCAACGCACCCTACACAATTTAAAATCGGGGGAATTAAAAGCGGGTAAGTCTAATTTAATCATTGAGCCTTTACCGAACACGGATGGGACGGTGATTCAAGTTTGTCAGCAACATAATATTGACCCAACTACAATTTCTGGAGGGTTTCGATTAACGTGGGAAGGAACAATAGAAGGAACTTCCAATCCAGAAAAAGGGTCTGCTATTTTAGTTCCGATTATTAATCCTGATCATCCTCAGCAAGGGGAATTATTACAATATCAAGGCACAAATCCCAATCAATCTTTATCGGGACGTTATAGTTTAGGAGAAGATGAGGTCTTAACTTTAATTACAGAATCTCCTAATTTTTATGTGGAAGAACGGTTATGGTATTTGATGCCAAATCTTAGGCTTCGTACCAGCATTGTTAAAAATAATTCAGGTTTAACTCAAGCGTCTTTTTGTTCGGAAATTCGCATGGGATTAAAATAATCGGGGTTGACGGTTAACCGTTGTCTATTCCTGATAAAGCAAAACTGGCTATTTTCCAAGGAGATATGATCATATTACTGGTTTCCTGGGATTCTTCTAATAGATTGACGGGATAGTCTATGGTTAATCCTAGAGAATTATTGCATTTTAAAATAGTCTCTTCTCCTTGGGATTCATAACATCTTAAAATCCAGCGTTGCGGTTGGGTTTCTGCCTGTTTGAATGCCATTAAAATTAAATGGTCAGATCCTAATTCTAGGAAACTCTGGGAATCGGATAATTCAGAAGTCTGATTAGATAAACTAGAAGCAACAGCAGGATAAACTTTAACCTGTAAAGGACGATTAAATTCATAGCCTTTTTGAACGGTTTTGGCTTGTTTCCAATCTCCTGCATGGGGATAAAGGGCATAACTAAATTGATGAGATCCTAAATCGGCTTCTGGGTCAGGCCAAGTTGAACCTCTTAATAGCGTTAATCGTAATTGATTCGGTTGAGCATCATAGCCATATTTACTATCGTTTAAAAGACTAATTCCATAATCTGATGTACTCATATCTGCCCAATGAATCGCCGGAACTTCCCATTTGGCTTTTTCTGAATCGGTTTGGGGATTTGTAGACCGTTGAATCACACCACAAGGAATTTCATAACTGGCTGTATCCGCAGAAATGGTTAGGGGAAAGGCGGCTTTGATTAAAATATGACGCTCTTGCCAATTGACGGTTGTTTCAATTTTTAACAGGGGAGAATCTTGTTCTAAAGTATAATCTTGGCAAAAATCCGATTGCTGGAATTTTTTAATCATTCTCAATTTCCAAACTATAGGCCCCTGTTCTATCCATTCAATCGATTTCAGTTGGGGAGAAGCTAAGGGATGTTGTTGATAATTCGGATCGATATTCCACCCATCCCAATATTGTCCTGAATCTTGAAAGGCTTGTAATTGATTTCCTTCTCCTGGTTTAAGGATATTACGGTGATGAATTAAGTCAAAAACCTGTTCTAAATTTCCGGTTTCGGAATTAATAATAACTCGCAAAATTCCATTGTCAAAGCTAATCTTTTCCGGTTCTAACTGATAACTATTGACAAACTCGTTTTTTTCTGCTAAACTTTTAGTAAAATGGGGAATAGTTGCGGTCATATAGGGTCTTTTCCACGACGTTTCAAGGGTTTCAGCCTCCTTCACCCCCAGCCAATACACTCGATACCCCACACTCGGAACATTTTTTGCTAAAAATAACAATTGTGGCGTTTCCGACCTTTCTCCCCGGAGTTGGGACAGTTGGGCTATTCCCTGACTATCGTAAATTTCCCAAGAATTATCGCCATTGGGAATAGGGACAGCAACGACTTCTGAGCGTGACCAGTTCAGGGAATTAAAGATAAAGATGGGTTGAGCATTCAGTTGGGGTGGGGGAGGAAGAGGCGTAAAATTAGCGATCGCATCAAAAGACTGTTGTAGAATCTCCTCTGCTTTTGTGATGGCGGTTTCCCACTCTTGATTCGCCTGTTGGTAAACCGAAGAAATAGAAGAACCGGGTAAGATATCGTGAAATTGGTTGAATAAAACTTGCTTCCAAGCGGTTTCTATTTCCGGTTGGGGATAGGAAGACTGGGCGTAAAGGGTTGCTAGAGTTGCAAACAGTTCCGCTTCATATAATAGCGTTTCACTGCGGCGGTTATAGCGTTTTTGATCGGCGTGAGTCGTATAGCAACCGCGATGGAATTCTAAATAAAGTTCATCCTGCCATATTGGAAGGGTTGCGGGGGGATTATTCAGGACTTCTTGTAAATAATCGGTAACGGTTTGAAAGGTAAATTGAGGGAAAATTGCAGATTGATTCCAGCGTCGAGTTATTTCTAACATATCACGGGTCGGCCCGCCTCCATGATCGCCAACTCCTGGCAACCATAAACTCTGATTTAATCCAGTTTGGGTTTTCCAGTCTACCGCCGCTTTAAACATTTTAACTGGTTCAACCCGTTCACCGATTAAAGCGGTCATGAAACTCATAATTTGAGTTCCATCTAACCCTTGCCATTGAAATAACCCATAGGGAAATTTTGTAGTATCGTTCCAGCGCAGTTTTTGGGTAATAAAATAATCGATACCGCCTTGTTTAAAGATTTGGGGAAGTTGCCAACAAAACCCAAAGGTATCGGGTAGCCAAGCGACGGTGGAAAGTTGACCCATTTTTTCTAAAACATAACGTTGTCCGTATAAAACCTGACGAACAATAGATTCTCCATTAATTAGATTGAGTTCCGGTTCTACCCAAAGTCCGGCGGCGATTTCCCAGGTTTGGTGTTGAACACTATTTAAAATTCTGCTAAATAAATCAGGACGGTTTTGTTCTATCCACTCATACAGAACGGGGGATGAATGACAAAAAATTAACTCAGGAAAATCCGTTTGTAAGTTTAGAACTGATTCAAAGGTTTTCTGCGCGGCTATCCAGGTTTCTGCTATCGACCATAACCAAGCTAAATCTAAATGGGCGTGACCGAGTAAGCGAATTTGATAAGATGGGAATTGAGGAATAATCGACTGTAAGGTTTGACGAAGTAAGTTCAGGCTATTTTTAAATTCTGGAAGATCTTGGGGGAGAGAATAGCCAGAAATAATCTCTAAAAGTTCTAATAGGGAAATTAAGCTGGGTTCAATATTGGGGTTGTGGAGTTCGGCGTTTAAAATTATCCCAAAAATTTCTAATTCATCGGCTAAAAAAGCAGGGTCAATTTGGTAAGCGTCCGAGACTTCATACCAACATAAGGAAGAAACCAATGCTCCTCGGTCATGACCGGGACTGACTAAATTTAATTCCACCTCAAACTCATCCCCTGGCTGTACCGAGGGACTTAATAAAATTCGGGTATAACTATCAAATAAATCTCCAGCTTGGACAAACTGATGATTAATATAGATTTGAGCATCTTCCGCCCACCAACTTAAGACAATTCTTAAACTTAAACTGGTTAACGGATAACCGCGTAACTCAGCCGGAACTATAATTTTTTGTCTTAATCTCAAATTCTGTTTTCCTGCCGCCCAAGCAATGTGTCCCCGTTCATTGATTTCAACGGGTTCTCCAAGCTGCATGGCGTTGATGGTTTGCCATTGGGGTTGAATATTAAGCTGAGTCAACCCCCGCAATTGTTCTGCAACTTGAGTTAGTTTGAGGAGGAGGGTGGCTGTAGAAAAACACATGATCTGTTATATTAAATGGGGGAGAATCCTAAATAAACCCATTGTTGCCATGTCTGTTGCTGACTCCGGGCCCTACAAAAGTCGATTATTTAATTTTATCTCTCAAACGGCTCAGAAATTGACCGATGAGGGAAGTCGAACTTGGCGCTATTTTAAGTATGCCACCGAGATGACCTTGCAAACGGCACTGTATCCGGTTTATTTTCTCCTGCAAACGGTTCGAGTCACTCGCCAAAAATTAGCAACGGCGGTTAAACAGCATTTCCCCCAACTCGCATCCCAGGTCAAAGCTGAAACCTCGGAACCACCAGACGTTGATACTCCTATTATTCAGGTTCTTAATACAGTCGCCACCCAAACCGAATCTCTATTTCAAAATTCGATTACCTCTGCACCCGTCGCCTTAGACATTCAAGGCATAGCCAGTCAAGTTGACTCCCAAACTTTGGTTCTCGTGCAAAAAGATAATGTGATTTTAGATAGTCTCACCGTTGAAGAACAACATCATCTTCAGCAACAAATTGTTTTAGAAATTGCCAACTATTACTATTTTTATCAACATTTAGCCCAACAGCAAAAACCTTTTCAACCTCAATTAAAACCCGCTCTCCATTCTCCTCATATTTTAGCTCCCATTCGTTGGTTTTGGCAGGTGATGAGTTGGGTACAAACCAGTTCGGTTGCGGTCAAAATCAATTGTTTTGGAGAAGCGAATTTTGCTGAGTCTAGTTCCTTTCCTTACCTTTCTCCTCAATTGATTTATACCTTAGATGGAGCGATCGCACAAGTTGAAGATTATTCAATTGTTCCCCTTTCCCACGCCACCCACAACATTGTTCAACAGAGTCAAACTTGGGGACAAACGGTTATTCAAGTTTGGCAAAAACCCCCTCAAACTGATGTAGCGGTCAAATCAGAATCTTCTTTAGAACAAGGGTTTGATGAATATTTTTATAAGATTCAATCCTTAATTTTAGCCGCCATCGATTATTTCTTTGGGGAACATCATCCCCCCCTAACTTCCGAAGAAAATCCTGAACAATTTTCTGGCGTTATTTCAACTCCAAACTCTTCTCCCGCCTCCCCCCTTCCCCAGACTCCCTTGGAAGATCCTGGCTTAACCCCAGAGATTCTAGCTGAGAATATTTTATCTAAGCTTAAAAAACCTAAACCTGCTAAATTCCGTCCCGCTTCCTTCTCCCCTAACCCATTAACCAATAAGAATAATAGTACCCAAAACCGAGTTTGGGAGAAAGTCCAATCTTCCTTAAACCGCTTCAACCCATCACCAACCCCAGAAGAGCATCTCTCCTTAACGTCTCCCGTTGCTTCAAAGCCCTTGACAAAATCTCAAAATCATGCTATAGAATTCCCCAACATTTCTAATTCAGCGACCCCAGAAGCAAAACCCGACTGGTTAGAAGCCCAAGTTACCTCAACTGGATATATTAAACACCCCCTAGAAAGAATTTTAGGGTGGTTAGATCAAATTATGGTCAAGGTTGAAGAGACAATTGCTAAAGCTTGGTATTGGTTAACCCATTATCAGAAAAATTAGATAGACTCGAGGGGATTGGAAAAAGACCCTGTAGGCGCGCACAGATCCCCCAGTTTAATAGTAACACAAAGTTATCCTTTGTCAAGAGGGCGAAAAAGAATCCTTAAAGGAAAGGGTATTTTGAGATATGATGATAAAGTTGTGCTTCCGGCATAACATTTATTAAATAGACTCTTGCAGCCCCGGAGAAATTCATCAATGCTGACGCTAAAAATCATCGTTAATATCGTCGTTCTGTTCTTTGTTGCTTTATTCGTATTTGGATTTTTGTCCAATGACCCGGCGCGGAACCCCAAACGCAGAGACTTAGAATAAAGCAGCGTGGAAGTTGTCTCAACAGAAGTTGGGGCATAAAAATTGAACTAATATGCCGACAACCTCTGTGAACAAAATCCTTGATATGATAAAACCTTTAATTGTCATTAGTCATGATCCCCTAGAGTTTATGGCTAATGGCATTGTTTTAGCCCAGTCCCTTATGCCGTCGAGTTCGGGCTATTGTGTGGAATTCTGTTACTGAAGTATGCCCTACCCGGTCTCGCCCCCTGAACCGCCTCCTTTGATTCGTACCCTGCCTTCATCAGATACAATTCAAGCAGGGAAGATAACGGCTCTCAATGAATTAGGGCAACCTTCGCCTTCATTCTCAATTTCCCCCAAAGTTACAACTCACGCCACCCTGACCTATCCCCTCCCTCAAGCTACACCAGAGGAAGTTTATCAAGTCTCCGCAGACTTACTCGGCCCGCCTGTGAGTCCAACGGTGGAACCCGAAACCGTTTCCCCCACTCAATATCGCTTTAATTCTAGCTTTTCCTTTCCCCAGACCGAGGCTTCTTGCCCGACTCCAACCTGTAACCAAATTGCCATCACGCCTCCTCCTCAGTCCCAACAACCCACCGTTATCCCAGTTCCAACTCCAGAAGATCTCGTAGAAATCACCGCAGATCGGCAAGAATATGATCAACAACGGCAAATCGTCATCGCCGAAGGCAACGTCATGGTGCGGTTTCGTCAGTCCCTAATTGATGCCGATAAAGCCCAAATTAATTTAGTCAACCGTCAAGTGATCGCCGAAGGCAATGTCGCCCTAACACGAGGAAATCAGGTGATTCGGGGCGATCGCATGGACTATAACTTTGTGCAGAATACCGGGTCAGTGTATCAAGCTAAAGGAACCGTTTCCACCCGCACCGCCGCCACCGATCTCGCCATTGTTGATCCCTTAGTTACGGGTACGACCTCCACCCTTCCCTCCCCCATTAGTGATCGCATTACCGCCGCCCAACCGGTGCAAAAAGTTACCGCCGATACCGGATTAAACGCCACCGTATCCGCCGGAGGGGGGTCATTATTTGGGGTTCAAGGTACGGTTAATCGCCTAAGATTTGCCGCCGAGCGCATTGATTTATTCGGCAATGGGGGATGGGAAGCCCAAAATGTCCGAATTACCAACGATCCCTTTTCCCCCCCAGAACTAGAAGTCAGGGCTGATACCGCCCGATTTAACCGCATTTCTCCCCTGCGAGATGAACTGATTACCACGCGATCGCGCTTAGTTCTCGATCAATCCTTGAATCTGCCTTTGTTTCGAGAACGAACTGTCCTAGATCGAACGGAAAAACAACCGCTCCCCTTTTCCATTGGCTATGATCTCAAAGATTTTGGCGGCTATTTTATTCAAGGGAATCTTCCGACCGTTCCCCTGGGCCCTGTAACTTTACAAGTTGCTCCCCGACTGTTACTCCAACGAATTTTTCAAGATAACCTTACCCCCTTTGAACCCGCCTCTTTAGGGTTAGAAGCCCAATTATCAGGAGCCGTTACCCCGACAACGGAATTAAGGGGGTTTTTATCCCTCAATACCTTAGAAAATTTTCCCGATCTCAATGAAGAAGCGATCCGGGGGAGTTTTCGAGTGCGCCAACAATTGGGGGCTGGATTTGCCCTCAACGGAGAATATAGTTATCGCAACCGTCTGTTTAATGGAACCTTGGGCTATCGTACCGTCCATAGTAGTTTAGGGGCTGTTCTCACCTCTCCGGTGATTCGTTTAAATGATCAAGGAGCTCAATTTAGCTTTCAAACTTCCTATCAATCGGTGAACGCGAAAACCGATCGCCCTGAATTATTGAAACCCATTCGTCCAAATGATCGGGTAACATTAGATCGCTATGAAGCCTTGGGAACCTTTATTTATCCGATTTTATTATGGCAAGGAGAAAGATTGCCTCCTACTGCTACAGAAGGGTTACGGTATACGCCTCAACCGGTGATTCCCTTTTTGAAATTAGCGTTTATTACGAGGGGTGTCACAACCCAATATAGTGAAGATTATTCCCAATCTTATCTAAGTACATCAGTCGGACTACAAGGACAATTAGGTCATTTTTCTAAAGACTTTTTAGACTATACAGGATTTAGTGTATTTTATACTCAAGTTTTCTTGGATGGACAATCCCCCTTTTTGTTTGATCGCTTAGTAGATCAACGAGTGCTTAGTATGGGATTAGTTCAACAAATTTATGGGGGGTTAAGGGCTGGAATTGAATCGGCGGTGAATTTAGAGAATGGTTTATCATTAAACAATGAGTTCACTTTAGAATATAGCCGTCGCACCTATGGGGTGATTCTACGCATTAATCCAGTGCGCCGCATTGGTAGTATTAATCTAAGAATTAGCGATTTTAACTGGGTAGGAACCCCTGACCCGGATTTTGGAACTCCACCGGAACCTTAAGTAGGGGGACAAGGGGATNTCCGCACTCCGCACTCTAATTAATAACGACTACTAACGCTACTCCCTTTACCGGGAAAACTAGAGCCCGAACTGCCTAGACCGGGGCCAACGTCATCTTTGAGGAATCCTGCGTAGGCTTCCATCCCGTGTTCGGCGATATCCAAGCCTTCAAATTCCTGTTCAGGATGAACCCGTAACCCAACGGTGGCTTTGAGGGCTAACCAGAAAATCGTACTCAGAACAACGGTAAACCCGCCAATGGAGAGAATACCGAGAATTTGTACTATTAAATTAGCACCGCCAAAAACTCCAGCCATTAAGGTTCCAAAAACGCCACAGACTAAGTGAACAGACGTTGCACCAACGGGGTCATCAATTTTGATGCGGTCAAAGAAACCCACAGAGTAGACAACAATTACCCCAGCCAAGCCACCAATAATCACAGCACTCAAATAGCTAACAGAATCACAGCTTGCGGTAATTGCCACTAAAACAAGGGGAGATGGGGATGGGGGGACAAGGGGAGATGGGGGGAAATCATTAACTTCAGTAGAGAGGCACTATGGTAAGTTTCTACACTGACAACTGATAACTGGTACAGACGCGCCATGGCACGTCTCTACACTGATAACTGATAACTGATAACTGATAACCCCCAGGAGGTGATTGCTGTGTTTGCTTTAGAATTTCCGTTCCCGGATGGGGAAGACCACCCAACCCAAGCCGAAACTTTGAACCCGCCTTCTATGGAAGCTTCGGCGTTACTGAAGTATTATGGTTTTGATTTATCGGATCAGACTTCTGAACAAATTGTGGCTGAGTGGCTAGAACAATATGAAGCTTCTTGGGTGTTTTTGGCAATCCTAGAAGCACTATATCAAGGACGTTATAAAGCGATTTCTGTACAACAAATCTTAATTTATTGGCAACGTCGGGGACAAGCCATTTATCATTTTACTTCTGATTTTGAGCGTTTAATTTGTCATCGCTTTCCGCAAAATTTATTACTGAGGAGTCAAAATCCCGAATCATTACCGACTCAGGAAACCCAACAAAAAACAATAGAAAAAGATATTAAACCAGAAATCAATTCCGAATTAGAAACCCCTGAAACGGATAAATTATCCCTTAAACATCCTGATTTTTACAGGAAGTTAAAGGGATTTATGGGGGATAAAACTCAAGAAAAAAAGAAGGATTGATTATAGACTACTATTAATCGGATGCGGTGACATTTTCATAGACTCCTTTGTCTCGTTTGACTAATTTCGTAAACCCAGCGTTTTTATAATCGGAATTAGAGGTGGGAACCGAAAGCATCGGTGCACTGATGACACGACGTACAGGAGCATCTTCAGGGGTCTCTCCGGTCTCACACTGGGCTAACTGGCAAAGTTCACCCCAGGTTTTGATCTCCCGGCTATAGGAGTGCATCACTTCTATCGTTTGGTTGTTGCTCGGACAGAAATAATCGTAGATTGGCATAGCAAGGCTTTCTATTATCACAGTCGGTGAGGATTGATATCTCTATTATGGAGGGTTTTGCTCAAAGTTTCACCCCCCAAAAAAAGGCAAGACCCAAACCGGATGCAATTTTGCCAAAATCAGAGATAATACGGAAGTTGAGGTTGTGATTCCCATTCATTTGCTCAACAACATCTCATCCTCTATCTTGATAGAGAAGAAAAAATCCACTTTGTTTCCAGGGTGACAAAAAAATAATGAATTTGACGGGGGTTTTAATTTTCCTAACACTATAAAATTGAGTTTATATTAAAATTTTCTGACTCTAACCTATTCTGGTGAGGATGTATCGATGAGTGATTTTAAACCAACTCCTGAAACCAATATGACAACCACTCAACTGTTAGATCGTTATCAACTTCATGATGCCAACGCCTTAAAAACTTGGGCAAGTTTGCATGGAATTTATAAACAGGATGGTTTATTTACTCCGTCAGAAGTGGATTTAATTGATCACGTTCATCATCATGTTTATAATTTAGGAATGACTGTTGATGAATATCAAAATTTCTTAAATCGTCGCCTAAATCGAGTACAATCGAGTGTAGAAGCGGAACCCCCTATTGTTCAGCAAAATCCTGTTCCTGATGAGATTACAACAGAAGCCTCTCAAGCGTTAGAATCGTTAATGGAACAGTATTCCGAAGCTATTGAATTGATGGGGGAACGCATTGCGGATCATTTTATTGATGAATTAGATTTATCCGTGATGCGACATTTGGCAAAAAAAGTTAAAGAACGTCAATTATTAAATGGTCAAGCGACTAAACCCAATCGTTTTTTAAGAACAATTCAAGCGGTACTTAAACCTAAAAATAGTCCTTTATTAGCATCTCCTTCTCCTGAAGAAACGACTGTACAAATGGAAAGTAATCATCGCTTAGGTTAAATGCTTTTTAAAGGTGTTGGCTGTTAACCGTTAACAGTCAACTGTTAATACCCAAGACCCAAAACCAGATTAATACTGATCGAATGGACTCATCTTTAAATCCCAAGAATTTTGTTAAATATTTGTATCAACAGGCAAATTATCATTTAGCACATCAACAAGTTGATGAAGCGCTGTCTGTGTGTTTGGCGGCGATGAATATAGATCCAGAGTATGCCCCGATTTGTAAAACATTAGGGGTAATTTGGCAAGTTCAAGAAGATTTTGAACAGGCGGAATTTTGGTATAAAAAAGCTTTAAAATTAAAGCCGGATTATGCAGAAGCTTATGGAAATTTAGGAGATATTTTTGCTGAAAGAAAAGATTGGGAAACCGCAATTTTAAATTATCAAAAATCGATTCAATGTAATCCTAATATAGCCGTTGTTTATCGAAATTTAGCAAAAGCTCTGACTCAAGTTAATCAACTCGATGAAGCGGATATTTTCTGGTATAAAGCGTTTCATTTAGAACCCAGTTTAGGACTATTTTCTGAACATTTATTCTTAGGAAATCGACTGTTTCAAAAACAGGATATTGACAAGGCAATTTCTTGTTATCGCAATGCCATTCAATCTAACCCCCAGGGATATGAAGCGTATCATAACCTAGGAGAAGCTTATCATCAACTGCAACAATGGGAAAATGCAATTCAAGCTTATAGCCAAGCCGTTGAAAGAAATGATCAATTTTTTCCCTCTTATATGGCGTTGGGGAATATTAATAAACAATTAGGCAAATGGGAAAATGCAATTCAGGCTTATAAGCGTGTGATTGCCTTAAATCCTAAAGCTTATTTACCTTATTTTCAAATTGCAGAAATTAAGTTTAAATTACAACAATGGGATATGGCGATCACCTTTTACCAAGAAGCTCTAAAATTAGAAGATAAGAACCCATTTATCTATTTATCTTTAAGTCGAGCTTATAGTTATACAAAACAATGGGAAGAAGCGATCGCCGTTTCAGAAAAAGCTTTAAACATAAACGTTAATTTACCCCATTCTCATACCCATTTAGGTAACTTTTTATCAGAAATTGGGGAACTCGAAAGATCGATTCAATGTCATCAGAAATCCCATCAATTAAGGGGATGGAATGCCAGCAGCGAGAAGAATTATCACTTTACCAAAGATTGGTTTAGCGTGAATATTCCGAAGTGGGATAAAGCCCTTCATGCTTTCGCTCATCGTCCTCAGATTCAAGGCTTAGAAATTGGCAGTTTTCAAGGGATGTCTGCTTGTTGGTTACTGGATCATATTTTAACCCACCCAACGGCAAAAATGACTTGTATAGACTTAAGTTTTAAAACGGAATTTGATCAAAATATCGTTAAAACTGGAGCATCGGAAAAAGTAATTAAATTAGAGGGCTATTCTCAAGAAATATTACCCACTCTTTGCCCTCATACCTACGATTTTGTTTATATTGATGGCTGTCATTTAGCCTCAGTGGTTTTGCAAGATGCGTTACTATCTTGGCAATTACTGAAACCGGAAGGAATTATGATTTTTGATGATTACGAATATCGAGATCCTGAAAATCCCGAAGAAGATACTCGTCAAGGCATTGATAAATTTCTGAACACTATTTCTAAACCTGTAAAAACTTTGCATCAAGGCTATCAGTTAATGATTCAAAAAACGGTTTAAGCCCTCATCCTTCCAACCACTCTTCTGCTTCTTCCCATCCTTGACCTTTTCTAACAATAACAGGTTCATCGGCGGTTAAATCAATAATCGTTGAAACTTGATAACCCGGATCTGAGGTATCATCAACAATAATATCAACTAATTTTCCTAAACTATCGTACAATTTGGCTTTATCAATTTGACCTTCTATGGGTAGCGCAATCGGAGCTTGACCTTCTTCTTCTGTGGTAATATGGGCAGAAGTTGAAATAATTGGATTGCCTAAAGTTTCAATAATTGATAAACACGCTTGATGATTAGGAACCCGAATTCCGGTGGTTTTGCGTTTGGGAGACATAACTAATTTAGGAACTAATTTAGTTGCGGGTAATAAAAAAGTGTATGTCCCTGGAATTAAGCGTTTAATTAACCGATAAGCTGAGTCACTGACAATGGCATAATCAGTAATATTCGATAAGGACGAACAGAGGAAGGTCAAGGGTTTATCATTGGAGAGTTGCTTAATGCGTCGGACTCGTTCAATGGCCGACTTAACGGTTAAATCACAGCCAATGGCATAGACCGTATCCGTCGGATATAGCATCAACGCGCCATCCTTGAGGGCATCTTTGATTTTTTCAAGGGTGCGTTCTTGAGGGTTTTGGGGGTGAAGCTCGTACAGAATTGCCATAGTCAAATGTTGTATTTTAGAGAATAAATTTTATAGTGATTTTAAGACTAACAGACTAACGACAAATTATGGCTAAAATTGCTTATTTTCAATGTCCCACTGGGATTTCTGGGGATATGTGCCTAGGGGCTTTAGTTCATGCCGGGGTTCCCATCGATTATTTAAAGGAAAAGTTAGATTTACTGGGAATTGGGGCGGAATATCAGTTTAAAGTCAAATCTGTTCGTCGTCAAGGACAGTTGGCCACTAAAGTTTCTGTCAATTTAACTCAACAGCAACTCTCCCCAAAAAACATCCATTCCCATCATAATCAGGATCAGGCTCACAATCATCTGCATCAAGATGAAATTCATCCCACCCATGACCTCAGCCCCACCCGTCATTTATCCGATATTGAAGATATTATTCTTAAAGGGAAATTACCGAAACAGGTAGAAGTTTGGAGTTTAGCAATTTTTCGGAAATTAGCAGAAGCAGAGGCGGCTGTTCATGGCATTCCCTTAGAAGAAGTGCATTTTCATGAAGTGGGGGCGACGGATGCCATTGTGGATATTGTGGGAACTTGTTTGGGTTTAGATTGGTTGAATATTGATCAATTTTACTGCTCAAAATTACCCACAGGAGGAGGGACAGTTTGGGCGGCTCATGGTCAATTACCCGTTCCGGCTCCGGCGGTTTTAAAGTTATTTGAACTGGGGAAAGTTCCGATTTATAGCAATGGAATTGAACGGGAATTAGTTACACCAACGGGGGCTGCTATTGCGGTGACTTTAGCTCAATATTTTGGAGAACCTCCGGCTTTATCGATTCAAACCATTGGCTTAGGGGCAGGTTATCAGGATTTTGCCATTCCTAATATTTTACGGCTTTGGATTGGAGAACAGAACCAACTTTATAATTCTGATATTGATTCAAAAATTAATCCAGAAATTCAAACAATTTCAGAAACAATTTCGGTCTTAAAAACTCAGATTGATGATTTAAGCCCTCAAGTAATTTCTTATACGTTTGAGTTGTTATTTCAAGCGGGAGCAATTGACGTTTTTAGTCAACCCATTACCATGAAAAAGTCTCGTTTAGGAGTCTTATTGACGATTATTTGTCATCCCGAAGACCGTCAAGCTTGTGAAGCGATATTATTTCGAGAAACGACAACTTTAGGAATTCGTCATACTCTGCAAAATCGCAGTATTCTCAAACGGGATATTCAAACCGTTCAAACCCCTTATGGTGTTGTTCGCATTAAGGTCGGGTTTTCGGGAGAAAAGATTACGAATGTTCAACCAGAATATGAAGATTGTGCTAAACTTGCTAAACAGCATAAAATTAGCTGGTTAGAAGTCCATCGATTAGCATTACAAAGTTGGTATAATTTGCCTTAAAATTACCGATAGAGAAGAGAGATCAATAATTAGGCTTCTATGTCTTATCCTAAAAATTTATTAAGAATTTGAGCTTAATTTCTGTTGCTCTTTATCCTAGAATTAGCATTGGAGAGCCAAAATCATGAGTTACCTGTTTGGATCTGCTTTTATTCTACTGACTTATTTAACAATTGCAGGGTTTAAATTAGATCGAGAATATCAACGGGGGGTTGTTTTCAGATTAGGGCGAGTGCAGGCGGTGAAAGGGCCGGGTTTATATTGGATTATTCCAGCCATTGATCAAAAAGTTCAAGTCGATATTAGAACAAAAACCGTTGACATTGAACCCCAAGAAACGATTACATCGGATAGTGTTACCATTCGCGTTAATGCAGTTTTGTATTACCGTTTAATTGACCCGTCTAAGGCAATTGTTAAAGTCGAAAATTATGAAAAAGCAGTGTATCAAGCCGCTTTAACAACCTTGAGGAATGTCATCGGTCAAAACAGTTTGGATGATGTTTTACAAAATCGAGATAAAATTAATCATAAAATTCAAGAAGTTGTTGATGAGATGACAGAATCCTGGGGAATTATAATTGAACGGGTGGAAATGAAGGATGTTGAAATTCCGACTTCTATGCAACGCGCTATGGCTAAAGAAGCCGAAGCGTTCCGCGAAAAACGAGCGCGTTTAATTAAAGCTGAAGCGGAACAAGAAGCTTCAATTAAATTAGCAGAAGCCTCTCAACTGATTATGAAAAATCCGGCTGCTTTAGAGTTAAGACGGTTGCAAATGTTATCGGAAATTGGCACCGAAAATAATACCACAACGATTGTTGTACTTCCTTCAGATTTAACCTCATTAACTCAAAATTTAGCCGTTAAACCCCAGTCTAAAACTTCTCTTCCTGCGAAAACCGAATAAAAAGGTTTTGCAACCCTGTTTCCTATTCCCTAGCACTATAGCCTACAAATCTAAGGGTTAAAAAGAGATTGATGAATCTTTATCCCAAATGAACCCGTTTAAGATTAAGCTAGAAGGTTAGACGTTTTTTCTTGAATGACCATCATGAACTTCCCGTTATCAACAACAGATTGGCTAGAGCTTTCTAAGTGGGTTGGAATTGCGACTTTAGCTTTTGGCGGAATTACGGCTTTAGCTTTTATTTTTAAATGGGGAACTCGGTTTAGATTAGTTGGAATCACTGCCTTTACAGGGGTTTTAACCGTAGGGGTTTTTGGCTTAAGTTTAGGTCTATTTTATCATGTTGAAATTCCGGGCGCATTACCTTATACCCGTGTTTTTGATGATGGCGGTAGACAAATTGTAATTGCCGTTCCTCCTAATATTACCGAAACTCAATTAAACGCCACATTACGTCAAGCGGCGGCGAATTTATATTCTCCTGGACGAGGTGGACAATTCCAAGAAGCGTTGTTAATTCGTGCCCGAACTCTGGTTCACCCGAATGCAGAAGTGTCTCAACCCCTCTATTTAGGTCAGGTGAAACGTTCTGTAATTGAACGAGAAAATGATAACCTAGAAATTCAGATTTTCACCAAAAATCTGGCTCGTTTACAACAGTTTAACTCTTAAATTCTGTTCAAGTTTAATCCGCCTTTTGAACGATTAAATGGGTCGGTTGATATTGCAGAATAAATGATGTCATTATCTCTCGTTCTTCGATGGTTGGGGTGGCTAAACATCCTGATGTTCCCGTTTGAGAAACATAGGAAAAAGCCGAAGGATCATAATGTACCCCTAACCCTAATCGTTGGGTGGGAAAAGTGGGTGTAATTCCTGACCAAACCCCCCCAAATTCTCCGGGTGCTTCTTCTACAACACCCGGAGCATCAAAGGTATAAATTCCAAAGGGTAAAGGCGTTTGAGAACCCGGTTCATCGGAGGGAATTTGTTGACCAATGCGCCCGGAAACACAACGCACAGTATTAATAATTTTGCCGATATTATCGATTAATTGGGTTTGATAAACTTGTAAACCGCCTCCAATTTGTTCCTGAGTTTGTGTCGCCACAATTTTAGAGCCTGGAAGGTTTAAAATATCAGAGTTAATAATCGTTAAAAATTTCGCAGCAACCCAACGATTTGTCCCGATGGGTGTCCACATTTCACCCTCGACATTCACAGACTCTCCACTAATTGTAACCGGGGTTCCATTTTGTAAAACCTCAACAATTTCACCATTTGGAGTCGAACGAACATTGAGGGTATCACCGTAAGTTGTGACAATAGCAGTAGAATTCATATTACCATTTGCCAGCTAATTGAATTTATTCTATCCTATTTTTTGGTATATGCCATCTCTCCCATAATATACGTTGCTTGAATGGCTCGATCATCTCCTAATATAATCAGTGTAAAGACTTTTTCGGCTATTTCTAGGCGGGTTTGATTGTCTAAAATTTGTTGATTTTTTAAGTCCATTAACGGGGTTGCATTACAGTTTAAAACAATAAAATCCGCTTCTTTTCCAATTTCAAAATTACCAATTTTATGATCTATTTTTAATGCTTTTGCTCCCCCTAATGTTGCTAAAAATAAGGCTTGAAAGGCGGATAATGTTTGGCTTTGTAATTGGGCAACTTTATAAGCTTCATTGGCAGTTTGAAGGAGGGAAAAACTGGTTCCCGCACCAATATCGCTTCCTAAACCTACGTTAATAGGATGAATTTTAGATTTAGCTTTGTGCAGTTTAAACAGTCCACTTCCTAAGAATAAATTAGATGTTGGACAAAATGCGATCGCCGATTTTGCTTCTGATAACCGTTTAAATTCATCATCGCTTAAATGAATACTATGAGCGAAAATTGAACGGTCTCCCACTAAACCCGCTTGAGCATAAACGTCTAAATAGTGTTGAGCTTCGGGAAATAACTCAGCCACAAATTCAACTTCTTTAAGATTTTCTGAAAGATGGGTTTGTAAATAAACATCAGGAAATTCTGTTAATAATTTTCCCGCTAATTTCAACTGTTCAGGACTCGATGTAATCGCAAATCGAGGGGTAATAGCATACAGTAAACGTCCTTTTTTATGCCATGTTTGAATTAATTGTTTCGTTTCTTGATAAGAGGTTTCTGGGGTATCTTTTAAATAATCCGGTGCATGACGATCCATCATCACTTTACCCGAAATCATCCGTAAATTTCGCTGATAAGCTTCTTCAAAAAAAGCCTCAACGGACTGGGGAAAAACCGTAGCAAAAACTAAGGCAGTTGTGGTTCCATTTTTGAGGAGTTCATCGAGGAAAAATGCAGCAATTTTTTGAGCATATTCTCGACTACTAAATTTCCGTTCTGTGGGAAACGTATATTGATTTAACCAGTCTAACAGTTGTTTTCCATAGGAGGCAATCATTTCGGTTTGAGGAAAATGAATATGGGTATCAATGAACCCTGGCATAATTAATAAATCGGGATAATGGGTAAGGGGAAATCCTTGATATTTGTCTTTTAAAATGCTATAATGATCAAAATCTTTAATAATGCCTGCTTCTACCACTAATAATCCATCAGGAATATAACGAACGCTGTTCTCTTCTGATTCATAAAAGGGATCAGCAATAAAGTCTAAAAATGAGGAGCGAAAAAGTTTTAAGTTTGTCATGATAGAGCGATGTTCTAATCTAATATTAGAGTGTATGTTACGAAGATAGGTTATGGTTCAACTTTTCATAAAGACGAAATTGAGCAATTTTATAAATTTCTTCTAAAGCGGTTATTTTTTCTTCCTCAATAGAATGATTAAGCCGTTGTTCAAAAGCTGATAAAATACTCGCTTTTGTATGATTTTTAACAGCAATAATAAACGGAAAACCGAATTTATCTTTGTAATTTTTATTTAATTGATAAAAGTGTTCATATTCAGAAGGGGTTAAACAATTTAACCCAACTCCTGCTTGTTCCTTAACCGAGGCTTCTGCCATTTTTGCTTTACTTCCTAAGTCAGGATGAGCGCAAATTAACGCGAGTTGTTGTTGTGAATCACTATTTTTAACAATATCAACCATTGTTTGATATAATGAGGGGATATCTTCAAAAGGTCGTTTTAACCCAGCTTGTTCAGCAACCCAAGGAGATGCTTCAAAAATAGCTCCTAATGTTGAGATAAATTCCGTTTGAGACATTTGATTGAGTTGGGATAATAAAATAGTAGCTGTCATCTCTAACTGCCTCGATAGGTACTATAAGACCAAGGTGAAACTAATAACGGAACATGATAGGCGACGGTGGGGTCAGCAATGCCAAATCGGATGGGAATTTGATCTAAAAATAAGGGTTGAGGTAGAGATTGATATTGGGTTTTAAAATAGTCTCCCACCGCAAAGACTAATTCATAAATTCCTCTGTTTAAGTCTGTTTCTGTTAATAAAGGATTGTCGGTTCTCCCATCGGAATTGGTAACTACTGTTTTTAACGGAATTCGTTCTCCTGTTTCTACATTAATTTGCCATAATTCAATCCTTAAATTAGCAGCAGGACGACCGTTAGCCGTATCTAATACATGAGTTGTGAGTTTAGCAACCATAAGATAAAAATTGAAAGGTTAAAATAAGTTTCAGAAACCCGGTTTCTAATCGTTTACTTAAATGGCCCTCCCAGAATTGTTTTGCATAAAGCATCCGTAACATCACGTTCCGTTTCTTGTTTCAGTTGTTCATACCATTTTTGAGTTAATTCTGGGTCTTTACCATAAATCATATCTGCACGTTTTCGAGCTTTCAGAACCAAGGTTGACGTGCGTTCTTTGCGCTCTGTTTCATATCGTTTTAACGCATATTCTACGCCTAAATTAATCGTTAATAAAAATCGAGATAATATTTCGGCATCTTCCATCGCTTGACACCCTCCCTGTCCTAGGGTTGGAGTCGTAGCATGAGCCGCATCTCCTAACAATGCAACTCGACCTCGAACCCAGGTTTCTAAGGGATCTAAATCATGTATTTCTAAACGGTTTGACTCATAAGGATTAAGACGTTCAATTAATCGTTGAACAGGGAACGGCCATCCCATAAAAATCTGTTTTAATTCCTGTTGACGATACTCAGGTTCAACCCAAGTTCCTTTTGCCATCGGACAACCAAAGAAATAATAAAATCGATTATTTCCTATCGGCATCATCGAGGCACGTTTGCCTTCTCCGACATAAATTACCCAGGTATTTTTATCGCCTAAATCTTCCTGAATTTTGATTAAACCATTCCAATTAACATAATCAGCATACCGCAATTCTACCGGATGACCAACAACATAATCGCGCAACTTAGAATGAATTCCATCCGCCGCAATTAACACATCGCCACTGGTTTGATATCCATCAGCAAAATAGGCGGTGACTCGATGTTCATCTTGCTCAATTCCAATACATTGAGCATTGAGTTTAACTGTTTCCGTCTCGTTATTAAACGCTTTTAAGAGTAAAGATTGTAATTCCGTCCGAGAAACGGGATAAGGTCGTTGTCCGACCGTTTCTATCACCGGATGTAGAGAAATTCGATTTAATAATTCATTGCGATGACTGCGATATTCCATCACATCCATCAGTCCCCCAATTTTAGCAACTTCATCACCTAAACCTAAACTATTAAGAACTTTAACCCCATTTGACCAAATTGAAATTCCGGCACCTGCGGGACGAATTTCGTTTGTTTTTTCATAAATTTCAATGGCATATCCTGCCCGTCGCAGGGTTAAGCCTGCGGTTAATCCTCCAATTCCTGCACCAATAATAATAACTTTGAGATGATTCATAATATTAAGGGTTAGAAGATGGCTCTAAGGCAATTTGAGTATAGAGTTTTAAAGCCGAACTCCAAACTAAATAACCTTGTTGACTTAAATGTAAACCATCCGTGCTTAACTCCGGCCTTAAATTGCCGTCGGCATCGGTAAATAAGGAATGTAAATTAAAATAATAAGCTCCTTCTTCCTCCGCTATTAATTTTAACGATTGATTGAGATTCCGAATCCGTTCATTGGAAATTTTTAATAAACGGTCACGCCCTTCCCAACTAGACTGTTTACCACTATGGGGAAGAATAGATTGGACAACAATTTGAGTATCAGGATGTACCCAACGTAAATCTCGAATAATTTCCCGATAATTATTTAACAGTGTTGTATCGTCTACCCCCCGAATTAAATCATTAATCCCAATCATGACAAAAATAGTGTCCGGTTGAGTAATATCAAACAACTTAATTCGCTTTAATAATCCGGCGGAAGTTTCCCCAGAAATCCCTTGATTTAACCAAGTTTGTTCTGGGGGTAAAAGTTCAGATGGAAACCACAAGCTTAAGGAATCTCCCGCCAAAATCCGTAAATGTTCCGGTGAGCGTTCCGCAATAGCATTCGCTTCCCGCTTCAACTGTTCAACCCACTGTTCATACGTCCAGCGATGACGAGGGACACCGACCGCATTGATTAAAGCCGAGTCCGATGTTGATTGTAACTGAGTAGCCCCAAGAGCATCCGTTAACGATGATGTAGTCGCACCTGAAACAGATTGCCTCTGCATTATCAATCCCAGAATGATCAATAAGAGTAACCCATTGCTGATTAAAGATATCCAAGCCCAATGGGGAATCGTTTTTGAGCGAATGAACACTGGATTCCAATACTGCTTAAACAAGACTGACTCAACCTAATCCGTCCATTTAACATTTAACATCCCTTTCCCTGAAATGGGCAAAAAAAATACCCCGGCTTGGGGAGGGGGAGACAAGGGGACGGGGAGACAAGGGGACGGGGGGACGGGGAGACAAGGGGACGGGGGGAGACGGGGAGACGGGAGAGGGAGAAGAGGGAGGGGGAGACGAGGGGGAAATAATTAGGTTCGGGTTCCGCACTCCGCACTCCGCACTCCTAACTCCGCACTCCGCACTCCTAACTCCGCACTCTGCACTCCGCACTCCTAACTCCGCACTCCGCACTCCGCACTCTAATTAATAACGACTACTAACGCTACTCCCTTTACCGGGAAAACTAGAGCCCGAACTGCCTAGACCGGGGCCAACGTCATCTTTGAGGAATCCTGCGTAGGCTTCCATCCCGTGTTCGGCGATATCCAAGCCTTCAAATTCCTGTTCAGGATGAACCCGTAACCCAACGGTGGCTTTGAGGGCTAACCAGAAAATCGTACTCAGAACAACGGTAAACCCGCCAATGGAGAGAATACCGAGAATTTGTACTATTAAATTAGCACCGCCAAAAACTCCAGCCATTAAGGTTCCAAAAACGCCACAGACTAAGTGAACAGACGTTGCACCAACGGGGTCATCAATTTTGATGCGGTCAAAGAAACCCACAGAGTAGACAACAATTACCCCAGCCAAGCCACCAATAATCACAGCACTCAAATAGCTAACAGAATCACAGCTTGCGGTAATTGCCACTAAACCCGCTAAAATCCCGTTAATAATCATGGATAAATCGGGTTTACCATCCTTAAACCAGGATGTAGCCGTTGCAGTAACCCCGCCCGCCGCTGCGGCTAAGTTGGTTGTAACAGCAATATAGGGGATTTGTTCGTTGGCGGCTAAAGTGGAACCGGGGTTAAATCCAAACCAGCCTATCCACAGAATTAAACACCCCAAGGTCGCGATACTCATGTTATGACCCGGAATGGCACGAGGTTGTCCATCGGCCCCATATTTCCCTAAACGGGGGCCAAGGAACGCAGCACCCATTAATGCGGCCCAACCACCAACGGAGTGAACCACCGTTGAACCTGCAAAATCTTTAAATCCGGCTTGGGCTAACCATCCCGCACTATCCCAAACCCAGTGACCTGTAATGGGGTAGGAAATCCCAACCAGAAGCAAGCTAAAAAGCAAAAAGGCAATAAATTCAATGCGTTCAGCCACAGCCCCCGATACAATGGTTGCGGCTGTGCCAGCGAAAGCGACTTGGAACAGGAACAGTAAAGGAACAGGTAATCCTGCGGGAAAGGGGCTTAAACCGTAGGTTTCTGACTGTCCGGTGAGGAAATAGCCACCACCTCCAATGAAGGGGTTTTCCCCGCCAAACATAAAGGAAAATCCAAAAGCCCAGAAAATTAGGGTCGCTAAGGCGAAGACAATTAAGTTTTTCGCTAAAACGTTAACCGCATTTTTCTGGCGACAGAAACCGGTTTCTAACATACAGAAACCCGCGTTCATAAAAATCACCAAAATGGAAGCGACTAAAACCCACGCAATGTTTAAATAACCCTGAACAATTTCTGGGGTGAGGGGGGGAGCATTTTCTTGAGCAACGGCGGCAAAACCCCATACCCCAACGATAATCGCCGTTAACGGGATACAGGCTAACCAACTGGGAGACAGCCATCGAGAATGCTGTAATTTCAGGATTAGACTATTGATTTTAGCGGTGAAACGACTTGTCCTTTGCTGTCGCCGTTTTCCTGGATATTGAGGTGTTTTCGGAATAAACATTGTGTTGGATTTAGGAATTGATGTCAGTACAGGAAATGAATCGCACAATTCTAGGGAGTGATGGTTAATCAGTTACAGAATCAATCACGGGTTCTATTTTTTGAGTTCAACGTTATATCCGAGTGATAGTGTTAATCACCCTTCGAGAAAAGCCCCGTGCTTAACTCTCAGTTTGTGCTAGTTGATGAAGGGCTGACATCATCAACTAGAAGTTACGGCTAGTTCAACACCTTCAAAGGGGTGCTAGTAGGTGGCTGATTGTTAACTAAAGTGTTAACAATTTTTGATAGATTTTTAACAGATTTTCTGTATTCAACAATACTGTTTTTGAGCCTCTTTTCGGTTATTGAAGGGGCTGGTGATTAAGGGAACGGGGAACGCGGGTGGTTAATGACTTTTTCCTATTCCCTATTTTCTTTTGCTGTCTGTTCCCAGTTCCGAGTTCCCAGTTCCCTTTTGTAGCATTCTTTTTAAACATAGTATCGCACAGTAGTTACAATCCGACATTGATTACTTCGCAAGGCTTGACGAATAAATAAAGCCGTTTGGTTGTGTAGCAGTTCTTCCCACCAATAGCGAGTAACAATTGAGGGAATAATCACCGTTGAAAAACCGTAAGGACGTTCAGCTTCAAATTCACTCACAAATGTCAGAATCGGTTGTACAACTGAACGATAAGGAGAATCCAAAATAACGAGAGGAACATGAATTTCTAAATCTTCCCATCGTCGTCGCAAAGCCGTTTGATTCGTTGTCCCAATATCAACATGAATTGCTACAATTTCTTGGGCAACTAAACGCGCATAATCTAAGGCTTCTAAGGTGCCCCGATTGGGATATCCTACTAAAACAATGGCAGAATGTTTAATAGTGGTATCTGGGGCAGGTAAAGGACAGCGATAAGGTGAAAGTTCCTCATCTCGGAAATGTTTAGCAAGATTTTCATAATGACTATGAATCTTTAAAAATAGGATCACTAATAAAGGGATTGCCAAGACCACTAACCAAGCTCCCAATAAAAATTTAGTAGCAACAATTACCCCTAAAACTATTGCTGTTGTTAAGGCTCCCACACCATTCATGACGGCGCTTTGTTGCCATCGGGATGATTTACTCTTAAACCAATGAATCACCATTCCTGATTGAGATAAGGTAAAAGAAGTAAACACACCCACCGCATACAGAGGAATTAAAGCATTCACTTGACCTTTAAAAATAATAATCAGAACAGCAGCACAAAGACTTAATAACCGAATTCCATTAGCATAAACCAGACGATCTCCTAACAAGGATAATTGACGAGGTAAAAATCCATCTCGTGAAACTAAATAAGATAATCGCGGGAAATCGGCATAACTGGTATTAGCTGCTAGTAACAAAATAAATAAGGTGGCTAATTGTAGAAAATAGTAGAAAAAACCATTACCAAAAATTTCTCGTGCCAGTAAAGAAACCGTTGTTTGTCCTTCTTCGGGAATAATATGATACGCTTGGGTTAAATAGGTAATCCCAATAAACATTAACCCTAAAATTCCCCCCATCCACAATAATGTCGTGCGGGCATTTTTCCATTCCGGGGGTTTAAAAACTAACACGCCATCAGAAATTGCTTCAACCCCCGTTAAAGCGGTACATCCGGCCGCAAATGCGCGTAAAACCAAGAATAAACTTAAGGGTTGACTGACAGGAAGTATGGGAACCGTTGCTATTACCTGACCTGTTGAGTATTTATAAAAACCTAAACCCATTAACACAAACACACTGATAATAAAACTATAGGTTGGGATCATAAAAATCCGTCCCGCTTCCCGAACCCCCCGTAAATTCGCAACCATTAACAACACCACCGCAAGTAAACACAGTTCAATGGTGTAGCCATCAAGAGCAGGAATGGCAGAGGTTAGGGCGGCAATTCCTGCTGAAATACTTACTGTGACCGTCAGAACATAATCAATTAATAACGAAGCGGCGGCGACTAACCCAGCATGAAGTCCCAAGTTTTCCTTCGCCACTAAATAGGCACTTCCTCCTTGAGGATAGGCACGAATTGTTTGACGATAAGATAAGGTAATTACAAATAACAGTAAAATAATACCCCCCGCAATGGGTAAAGAGAGTCCTAAAGAACTACTTCCCGCAGCGACTAAAACCAATAAAATTTCCTCCGTTGCATAGGCCACAGAGGATAAGGCATCGGATGCTAAAATGGCTAAGGCTGCAAAATTGGTTAGGCGTTCATGACTATAGGCACTGGTGGGTAACGGTTTACCCAGTAGAAAACGATTAATTTGAGATAGGGTGAACATAGATCCTTAAAAGGGTAAACTTAGGTTCCATCTAAAACCTAATGATTAAGGTATTCTACAGGATAAGAAATCTATTTTTAACGTGCAAGTCATCTGCTTAACAATTCTGCCAATGGACAGAGCTTTAATCGACCTAAATCATCGATAGAGGTTAGACTGAGGATCAGAAAAATTTAACGAAGATTAAGACATCAAAATTGAATTAAAGCTATATAATTTCTCAATAACTTGGACAGCCGAAGGCAATGATTGGCCCTCAATCCTAAATTGATTGAATTGATTTGAGCATTTCATGAATCCTAAACCTAACTGGCTGAAATTATTATTGATTGCCTTAGTGATTCCAACCTTGGTTTTAAATGGTTGGGTCTTCTTGCTGACTTTAGAATACTTTAAGTCTATCATTCATATTTTTGTAACGGCAATTTTATTATCCTTTCTCTTAGATTATCCAGTCCAAAGACTGCAACGATATGGACTGCAACGAACCACAGCCATTTTAGCCGTATTATTGATTACCTTGATTATTTTTGGAATTTTAGGGATCACTTTGTTTCCAATTATTATTCAACAGTTCAATACCTTAATCGAACGTCTTCCCAGTTGGATTGAGTCAGGAAACCAACAAATTAAAACCTTTGAAGCTTGGGCAATTAGTCGGAATATCCCTGTTAATGTTGGAGGAGTAACTGTTCAACTATTGGAACGATTATCCAGTCAAGTTCAAACCTTAGGAGGAGATGTAATTGGAGGAGTTCTAACCGTTTTTGGTCGAGTATTAGATGTTGTGATCATTGCAGCTATGACCTTTTATCTATTATTACATGGAGAGTCGCTTTGGGATGATTTCTATCAACTATTTCCAACTAAAATCCGGGTTCCTGTTCGTAGTGCTTTAAGAAAAAATTTTAAGAATTATTTTATTGGTCAAGCCTCCGTCGCTGGACTTTTAGGGGGATTTATGACCTTAGCATTCTTAATTATTCAGGTTCCCTTTGGATTGTTATTTGGAATTGTCATCGGGATGATGGCTTTCTTTCCCTTTGGAGGAAGTTTGGGGATTATTTTGGTTTGCTTTTTAGTGGCTTTAAATAGTATTTGGTTGGGAGTAAAAGTTTTAATTACAGCGATTATTGTTGATCAAATTGTAGAAAATGGAATTGCTCCACGCCTCCTAGGAACATTTACCGGATTAAACCCCGTTTTGATTTTAATTTCCCTTTTAATTGGTGCTAGAGTGGCAGGTTTTCTCGGTTTAATAGTTGCTGTTCCTCTAGCTAGTTTTTTCAAATCCTTAATTGGAATACTACAAACTCCCTCCTCTGAAGCTTTTTAGATATTTGCCAATTTTCTATCTTTTTTATTAATTAAAATCAACCATGAAAAAACATTTAATCATTTTCACTCGCTATCCTGAACCCGGTAAAACTAAAAGCCGATTAATTCCTATTTTAGGAGAAAAAGGTGCCGCTAATTTGCATCGTCACATGACCGAAAAAACCCTGATTACAGTCCGAGAATTACAAGCATTAGATCCCCTATCGATAGAAGTTCGATTTACCGGGGGAAATTTAGATGTCATGCAGAATTGGTTAGGATCGGATTTAATTTATGATGCTCAATGTTTTGGGAATTTAGGCGATCGCATGAGAAACGCTTTTGAAACAGCATTTCATGAAGAAAACACCCATATTATTATGGTGGGAACAGATTGCCCCTTTTTAACCGTTGATATTTTAGTTCAAGGATTTAAGGCTTTAGAAACTCATGCAGTTGTTCTAGGGCCAGCAAAAGATGGGGGATATTATTTAATTGGATTAAATCATTATATCCCCGAACTTTTTCAAGATATTCCTTGGGGAACTTCAAAGGTTTTTAAAACAACCATCAAGTGTTGTCAAACTCTCAATTTATCAGTGAGTGAATTACCCCTTTTATCAGATATTGATCGCCCTGAAGATTTAGAGTCTATGGAATTTATTGCTTTAAAGGAAATAGAGAACAAAAGAGTTGATTTTTAATCTTTAGTCCGTTAAAATCCTTAATTTTTAATCAAAAAATCTATGGAACTAATAGAACAGACTTCAACTCAACTGCTTCTTAAAGACTCCAGCACAAGAGTTTTGCTTATTAGATTGGTTTGTACTCCATTTTTAATGTTTGGAATTCTGGGATTATTTATCGTTATTACTGAAAAAGTATTTCCCAGTCTGTTTATTGTTTTTTGTTTATTGGTCGGAATTTTAGGCGTTTTTTTTTACCTCTCATCAAACTATTTATTTAGATAAAAATCAAAACAAATTAACCCTGAAAACCAAAAGATTATTCGGAACAAAAAAAGCAGAATATCCCCTTGATAATCTCAATATTAGGGTGCAAAGGACTTCTTTCCAAGTCAAAACCTATTCTTCAATTTTAATCAGTCAAAAAGAACCCATTTATATTGTTGTTTTAGAAATCCCTTCTGCTGGTAAAACTATCAAGATTTCTAGTAATTATAGTTTACTTCAAAATCAAGCCCTTGAAATCGCTAATCAAATCCGTACTTTTCTCGATATACCTCCATAAACATTCTTTCAAGCTCAAATTTCTGCTAATCCTCAAATATCCCTACTGGGGGACAAGGGGACAAGGGGACAAGGGGATGAGGGGACGGGGGGATGAGGGGACGGGGGATGAGGGGGAGCAGGGGGACGGGTGTAATAGCCAAGTGTTTATTGTCAACCATTAACTTCCATAGATTGTTCCTGCATAAACCTAAGTAATCTGGGATGATGGAAAGAGGATTTTTCTATAGTGTCATCCTATACCGGGACTATTTGTGAGGCGAATGATATGGAGGTTAATGAATTATTAAAGCGTTATACAGAAGGAGAGCGGTTGTTTCGAGCCGTTAGCCTAGTTGGAGTGGATTTAAGTGGGATTGATCTCAGTGAAGCCATTATTGCCCGGGCTACCTTGGAAAATACATCCTTTATTGGAGCCAATTTAACAGGGGTCAATTTTCGAGAAACCAAGTTTATGGGGGTTGACTTGACTGACACGAACTTGAGTGATGCGAACTTAATTGGCAGCTATTTGAGTGATACGAAGTTTAACCGAACAAACTTGACCGGGGCGAGTTTACGCGGGTCTTCTTCTAAAAATGTTACCTTAACTCAAGCAAATCTCACCGAAGCTAACCTCACCGAAGCCAATTTCAGCCAAGCAAATTTTGTCGGTGCCAATCTAACCCATGCTACGTTAGTCCGAACAAATTTGATGAAAGCCAATCTCACGGGAGCCATTTTAGAAAGTGCTAACCTAACCAACGTGATTATGCGAGAAACCACCTTGGAAGGGGCCAATTTAACGAATGCAACCCTGAGTGGGGGAATGATGATTGGAGCTAACTTTCATGAAGCGGATTTAACACGAGTGACAATGATTGGGGCGGATTTAAGTGAAGCTAACTTGAGTGAAGCCAACCTGCGAGGAGCTAACGTGACTTGGACAACCTTACGCGGGGCGAATATGAGTCGAGCCAGACTCTACCGCACAAAATTATCTTGGTCAAATTTAAGTGGTGTAAATCTGATTGAAGCGATTATGATTGATACTAAATTAGATCGAGCGAATTTAAGAGATGCAGATATGAGAGGTGCGATTTTACCCAATAAATAGGCGGTGAATTCTGTGCCAGTGCAGTCCATTATCGATTCTCAAGAACTGTTGTATCGTTATTTAGCTGGAGAACGAGATTTCCAGAATGCGAACTTGATTGGTGCTTCTCTGCATCAAGTTAATTTAGTGGGGGCTAATCTGGCTGGAGCATCTTTAGCCCGGGCTGATTTAACACGGGCTTTGCTCCATGAAATTAACTTGACTAATGCCTTTTTGTATGGCAGTAATTTAAGTTTTGTTAAGTTAGGAAAAGGGCAATTAAAAAATGCTGATTTGACAAAAGCAAACCTAGAAGGGGCGTTTTTAGTCAAGTCGGAGATGAGTGGCGTTAAGCTTAGTGGTGCTATTTTGCGGGGAGTTAATCTCCGGGCTGCCAATTTGCAGGGTGTCAATTTATGCGGTGCTAATCTTTACGGTGTAAATTTACGCGGTGCTAATTTAACCAGGGCCAATTTAAACTGGGCAAATTTGAGCCAAGCTAAATTGAGTGGGGCGATTCTTCAAGAAACCCAAATGACAGGAATTAATTTGAGTTCCGCCTATTTAATCGAGGTTAATCTTCAAGGATTTGATTTAAGTGGGGTTAATTTTGCTCAAGCCGTAATGACGCGAATTAATTTACAAGAGTCTGATTTAATGGCTGCTAACTTAAGCCAAGCTCAATTAAAACAAGCGAATTTACAACAAGCTCAGTTACAAGATGCCAATTTAGTTGAAGCCCAGCTTTTCCAGGCAAATTTGACGGATGCGGTGTTAATGCGGGCTGATTTATCCCAGGCGAGTTTAACCTGTGCCACTCTGCTCAGAAGCAACTTAAATTTAGCTACCTTGAGAAAGACGGATTTACGCGGTGCTGACCTGCGAAATGCTTATCTTTGGAAAGCCGATTTATCCGAAGCTAATTTAGAAGGTGCAAACCTTTCTGGGGCGAGTTTACGCGGGGCCAACCTACAAGGAGTTAATTTAAGAAATGTTAATCTAGCGGGGGTCACACTTCCCAATGGCACTCTTCATGCAGTTTAAAAAGTCATTGACCCCTTTTAATTTTTAAGGGTCTTATTAGGGGTCGATGAGGGCTTTACAACCCTCACCTCACATTCAGAACCGTACTTACGATTTTCACCGCACACGGCTCCTAGTTTAGTTGCCTGTTCTGTCATTGAGAACATCCGGTTTCCTTTCTTTCTTGAGAGTTAACTTTCTTAGAGATTTTATAAGGAACAGGGAACAGCAAGAATAGGACATGAATAATTGCTGTTATCCTGAATCATTAAGCATCTTACTCCTGTCTCACAGTCTCCTGTTTCCTGAATCCTAGTCTGGCTAAATTTTAGAACGATCTGTTAAAATTTCATAACCCGTTTCGGTGACTAAAACTGTATGTTCAAACTGAGCAGATAAGGAATTATCAACGGTTACGGCTGTCCATTTATCGGATAAAGTTCGGGTAAATCGAGATCCCGCATTTAGAATGGGTTCAATGGCTAAGGTCATCCCAGCTTTCAATTTAACATTGGGTAAAGAATAGGTACGAGCGTTAAAAACCGAGGGTTCTTCGTGTAAATTTTGTCCGACACCATGACCTGTAAATTCTTCTACAATTTTATACCCATTGGCTTCTGCATGATCTTGCATCACCTCAGCGAGATCAAGTAAATAGGCTCCCGCTTTAACTTTTTCTATTCCTTTATATAAAGTTTCTTCCGCAACTCGAATCAATTTGGCAGCGTCTGGGGACACTTCACCGACCCCAATTGTAATACAAGAATCTCCATGAAATCCTTCATAATAAGCCCCTGTATCTACTTTTAAAATATCCCCAGTGCGAATGACTTTACGACGGTTAGGAATGCCATGAACCACTTCATGATTAATTGAAGCACAAATGGAACCTGGAAAGCCATGATAACCTTTAAAACTGGGTTTTGCACCCATTTCTCGAATCCGTTTTTCTGCATAAGTATCTAAATCAGCCGTTGTCATTCCCGGTTTTACCTGCTCTGAAATTTCTTTTAAAACCGTAGCTACAATTTTTGCAGCTTGTCGCATGATTTCAATTTCTTGAGGGGATTTAATATAAATTCCTCGACGACTTTTTTTAACTTGAGGGGGGTTAGGTTGAGCCGGTTTAGACAGAAAATCAGCCAGAATATTCATCTTGTTCAGGGTTGAGTGTGTTCGGATAAAAGACCTTTTTATAAGTTACCCTAAAATATCAACTTTTGGGTTACAGTTCCAAGCTAAAACTCCAACCCTGTTGTTTAAAGCCTAAAGATTCATAGAATTGATGGGCTGCTGTGCGTTTAATATTGGAGGAAAGCATCACTTTATAGCATCCCGCCTTGCGGCTGAGTTTGAGGGCTTCCTGCATCATCGCTTTCCCAATTCCTTGATTTCTATAGGCAGATGTGACAACAACAGCATCAATTAAGGCTGATTTGCTATCATGTAAAATCATAGGAATCCATAATAAGCTAAATGTACCTACAGGTTCACTGTTGAGCCATGCAATATAAATATTGTAGTTGGGAATTTGTTGAATTTGCTCAAAGATTTGCTCAACGTGGGATAGAGATAGAGGAGATTCCCCATCAATTTCTGTATATAACTGATTTAAGATTAATAAATCAGAATTTGTTACGGGTTTAATTTCTAATAGCATGAATAATTTTATTTAACCCTATGCAATATTTGATTATCTGTACAATTGCCTATCTCTACAGGAATGAATGGTTACAAATTTTCCTCAGAATAGAGCTTTTTAAAATCTAAGGTTATCATCATTATATATTCACCCTCGGAGAAATTTATGTCAATTTTAGCAGAAAATTGGACGAGCGACTTTATCACCACAAATAAGGTAAAACTCCATTATGTCACCCAAGGGGAAGGGCCGTTGATACTGATGTTACATGGATTTCCTGAATTTTGGTATTCTTGGCGTTATCAAATTCCTGAATTTGCTCAAGCTTATAAAGTGGTTGCCGTGGATTTAAGAGGGTATAACGAGAGTGATAAACCCAAAGAATTATCGGCTTATTCTATCAAAGAATTAATTTTAGATGTCAAGGGATTAATTGAAGGGTTAGGATACGAAGAATGTGTATTAGTAGGACATGATTGGGGCGGGTTTATTGCCTGGAATTTTGCTTATTGTTATCCTCAAATGTTAAGTAAATTAATTGTCTTAAATCTTCCTCATCCCACAAAGTTTAAGCAGGGTTTAGGAACGATTCAACAATTATTAAAAAGTTGGTATATTTTTTTCTTTCAAGTGCCACTTTTACCCGAATTGTTGTTACAAGCGGATGATTATCGCACTGTGGGTGAAGCTTTTACCAAGATGGTAATTAATAAAAATACTTTTAGTGAAGCTGACTTAAATGCTTATAAAGATGCGGCTGCTAAACGGGGAGCTTTAACGGCAATGGTGAATTATTATCGGAATCTTTTTCCCAGTTTGTTTGCTACTCAACAAACCCAAGCTTTACTAAATGTCCCCACTTTAATGATTTGGGGGGAAAATGATCTGGCATTGGGTCAAGAATTAACCTATGGGACAGAAGAATATGTCCGAGATTTTCAAATTCGTTATATTCCTAATTGTAGCCATTGGGTACAACAAGAACGTCCTGAATTAGTTAATCAATATATTTGGGAATTTTTGAATGCAGAACCAATGGGGGAGTGAGGAGGGAGAGGGGGACGAGGGGACAAGGGGACAAGGGGACAAGGGGACAAGGGGACAAGGGGACAAGGGGACAAGGGGACAAGGGGACAAGGGGAAGGGGAGCAGGGGAGCAGGGGAGTGTCAAATTATCTATTGCCTATTGCCTATTGCCCAATATCTTTTACGTTAAAATCTAAAGATCTATAGGATTTTATTAATTAAAAAATGGCTGAATTTTTGGCAACTGGGGGAACAATTGTAGCGATCGCCACGGCTATTGTCCCGCAACAAGGAAGCGTGGGAATTGTGCGGATGTCGGGAACAGAATCTCAATCCATTGCTAAACAGTTATTTTATACCCCAGGACGACAAACTTGGGAAAGTCACCGGATTTTATATGGCTATATTCGCCATCCCCAAACTCAAAAGACCATTGATGAAGCGTTGTTATTATTAATGTTATCTCCCCGTTCTTATACCCGTGAGGATGTGGTTGAATTTCACTGTCATGGAGGGATTATTGCGGTTCAACAAGTGTTGCAATTGTGTATAGAATTAGGAGCTAGATTAGCCCAACCAGGGGAATTTACCCTGCGGGCTTTTTTAAATGGACGGTTAGATTTAACTCAAGCGGAAAGTGTGGCGGAATTGGTTGGTTCTCAATCGATTGCAGCCGCCCAAATGGCTTTAGCCGGATTACAAGGAAAATTAGCAAATCCTATTCGAGAATTACGAGCAACTTGTTTAGATATTTTAGCAGAAATTGAAGCTAGGGTGGATTTTGAGGAGGATTTACCGCCCTTAAATGAATCGGAAATTATCGCCCAAATTCATAACGTTTTAGAAGAATTATCTCAATTTTTAGCGACGGCTGATACGGGAGAACTTTTAAGAACGGGGTTAAAAGTTGCCATTGTCGGTCGTCCCAATGTGGGAAAATCGAGTTTATTAAATGCTTGGAGTCGAAGCGATCGCGCCATTGTTACGGATTTACCCGGAACAACTCGTGATGTGGTAGAATCTCAATTAGTGGTGGGAGGAATCCCGATTCAAGTGTTAGATACGGCTGGAATTCGCCACTCAGAAGATCAAGTCGAAAAAATTGGCATAGAGCGATCGCGACAAACTGCACGATCAGCCGATTTAGTATTATTAACATTTGATGCTGCAATGGGTTTAACTGAAGCAGATTTAGAAATTTATCAACAAGTTAAAAAAGCAGGTTTAATCGTAATTATTAATAAAATTGATCAAGTTAACATCCAAAAACTAGAGGAATTAAAAGCAAAAGCTATTCAATATTTTAATTTAGAGAATCGGGCAATTGTTCCTATGTCTGCTGCTTTAAATCAAGGAATTCCAGACTTAGAAACAGCGATATTAAATTTAGTTCAGGGTGGAAATATTCACGCCGCAAATTTAGAGTTTGCCATTAACCAACGTCAAGCCACTGCGTTAACCCGTGCAAAAGTATGTTTAGAACAAGTGGAAACAACGATTCAGCAACAACTTCCCTTTGATTTTTGGACAATTGATCTCCGGGGTGCCATTCATGCCTTAGGGGAAGTCACCGGAGAAGAAGTAACAGAATCCGTTTTAGATCGAATTTTTAGTCGTTTTTGTATTGGAAAATAATCTATAGCCTCCATAGGATAATAAAAAAGTGCTGTTAGACCCAACAACACTTTTATAACTATAGCAATCGAACTTAATAAACCCAGAAGAAAGTAATACCGTCGTGAGTAATTAAAGAAAATTAGGGGTTAAAAATATCGCGGATATTATCCATACCTTCTTTAATTTTCTCTTCTACAGAAGTAGAACTTTGGCTATTAGCAGGATTTTTCATTTTTTCTTTATCAGCACCGCCTTGAACTTCATTAATCCCTTCTTGAGCTTTAGCTTGTACATCTTCTAAGGAAGGTGGGCCACCTCTGAGCACTTGCTCAGAATCTTTTTGAATTTGCTTAAGAGCATCTTCCCCTTGAGAAGGACTACTCACGCCAGCCCAACTGGGAACAGCAGATCCAATCCATAGAAAAGCCAACAATAAAGCTGCCATTAAAAAGCGTAAAGGACGTAAATTAGAAAAGTTTATTGAGGGAAATTTCATTGAAATTCTCCTTATATGTATTACTAATCCTATTATTCTAGGAGTAAGAGAATTTTAGCTCTATCCTAGGGAATAAATTCGCGTAAATCTTAAGAAATAGATTTTAAAAGGTGAAGTGTTCATCTCCATTCTGAACTTCATTTAATCCTAGATTAAACCCAAATTCTGCTATGACAACTCTGGGTTTATAAACTGTCTTTTCAAATAAAAACTCGCTATAATCTGCTAAATCATCCAGTCCTAAAAAAATTAATAGAATTTCTGTAAAAATCCAAACGATTAACTTCAAAAATCTATTATTTTTGAGTTTCATCAGTCGCCTCCTTTCCTTTTTTTGGGTTTTAGACTAATGACTAAACCCGGTTTTACTCTTCTAATATATTCGGCTCTATTCGCTAATTCATCAATCCTTTTATAGAATAAATATTCTTTTAAATTATTCCATATAACTCTAAATCGATATTTCTATAAAGCTATTTTAAGTATCAATATATAGATGAATTATAAAACTCAAAAATAAACAATTATACTCTATTTATATAATAGATAAAAAAACCTAGCTTTTGAGCTAGGCTTTGTTTATATTGTTAGCATTCAAGTCGGATTAATCCAATTTCTCTAAATAATACCCTGACCTTTCCCAACGCCCCCTTCCACTTCTTTCACTTCATGTAAAGTTTGAACCCGACGAGCTTTATCGGCTTCTTCTTCTTCTTTCAAATCTCCGGGAACATTGACATACATTTCAGGTTCAATGGCGTAGTTATTTAATAACCCTTCTCGATCCATTGTATAACCAGCAGTTGTGTCTAAAGTGCCTTCTTCATGTTCAGGAATTTTTTTGAAATTTTCCTGTTCTCGGTCTATTCTAGCACCGACTTCTGCGGGCATAATTCCCCGATCATAAGTAGGATTAGGTTCTGCTTCTTCGTGGAGAATATGAGGAGTTTTCTTTTCTTCTTTAGACATAATTATTGACCTCAAAAGTTTTATTGAACTGATTTAAAAAACAACTCAGGATTTTAGAATGGGTTTAAAATTAACAATCAGATGAATTCTGAAACCCCCCAGAAATTCCATTTTTTTTATTGGTCAGTATCCACTTCAGGAACAAAGTCAGGACGTTCTTTATCCTTCCAACCAACAGGACGTTTAGAGTTGTACCAAGCTACAGAACCAATGGTTGTGGCTGCTAAAAACCCCAGAATTAAAACTAAGGTTGCAGACATCGGGAAATGAGGGGTATTTGTTCCCATTTCCAAGATGAATAGATCCATTTGAACCTCCTTGATTCAGAATGTAATGAACCCAGTATCTGTTTTTCTGAGGTTAAACACATCTCCCTTTATATTGATTTTAAATAAAGCCATGTATTACCAAAGATAGAGAAAAATAAATAGAATTTGAGGAAATATCATCTGAAACCGAGGATCGGTCATTTATTCATTTCAAATCAAGATCATTGTTAGGGGATTTACAACTGTAGCGTCAATCAGTTAATCTGATTTTTTATTAAAATAAAATCAAGAAAACATCTATCTTAAGATACAAATTAATGATTGCTAAAATTATTCATCGTTAAGCGACCTACTTATGACTCCTGTAGAGACACACCGGGGCGAGTTCATTCTGTAGACAATGAGCACGTTTGCGCTGACTCTACTATAGAGATTGATTAATACAGCCTCAAAAATACGGCTATTGCGATATCGAGAGTGTAGAGAACTTTACTCGCAGAACCTTGAGCATTTCTTTATGATAGGGAATAGGAGTAGTGATAGACAAGCTGATAAAAAGCTGTTGAAGCAATTTAATGATTATTGAGGATATTCCTATGTCAGATTCTATTCAAGATAAATTATCATCGGATTTAAAAAAAGCACAATCTGAGAACAAATTACGGGCTGAACGAATTCGTGAAATTGTCAAGTCTGCAATTTCAGAAATGGGTTCAGAATTTAAAGGGGGTTCTCAAGAGATTCGAGGTTTAGTGAAAGAGGTAGTCGGAACAGTTTTAGAAACTGTCAAAGGAAAAGGTGAGGAAATTCAAGAAAATGTTACAGCTTCTATTGAAGGAGTAATTGACGGAATCAGCAGCAAAAAACGCCAGTCCATCAATAAAACAAAAGCGGAAGTGAAACAATTAGAAACACAACTTGATCAAGAGGAACAAGAGTTACAAAATAGTATTGATTTAGCCTTGGATGATATTCAAGAAGTGGGAACTGGTAAGTCTGAGCAAATTAAATCAGCCATTGAGTCCGCCGTTCACAATATTAAAGATAGTGAGGAAGTGGCATTAATGCAAAAACGCTATGCTCAACTCAAAGCTCAATTAGCCATTATTAATGCTAACTTAGCCGGACGCTATGGACAGCGTTATGAGGATATCAAGCATTATTTAGATGAAGCAAAAGTTTGGTATGAAAAAGCAAAGGATGAACCCGAAACCTATAGTGGAAAACTCGACGAAAAACGCAAAGCTTTTGAAGTGAAATTAGGAGAAGCTGGAACGGCGATCGCTCAAAAAGAAAAACAAATTAAACAACGTTTACGGGATCTGTGGAAATCCTTTTCAGAAACCTAACGCTTAAAGGATACGCCCTTATCGCAACAAATACTCTATCAAAGGGGTGCGTGAGCCAAGCTCATACACCCTAATTTTTATTGTCCTTGTTTCATCATTTGTTCAACAAAATTGGTATAAATTTCTCCTCGTAAAAATTCAGGAGTTTCCAGAATTCTTTGATGAAATCCTATGGTTGTTGGAACTCCAGTAATGGCAAATTCTCGTAAAGCCCGTTTCATTCTCAAAATTGCAGTCGGACGGTCTGGGCCCCAAACAATTAATTTCCCAATTAAAGAGTCATAATAAGGCGGAATTTCATAGTCTGTATAGACATGGGAATCAATTCTGACCCCATTTCCTCCGGGGGGTAAATAGCCACTAATACGACCGGGGTGGGGGCGGAAATTATGGTCAGGATCTTCTGCATTAATCCGACATTCAATGGAATGACCCCGCAGTTGAACTTTATCTTGAGTTAAGGATAATTTTTCTCCTTGGGCGATGCGAATTTGTTCGGCGATTAAATCTAATCCGGTAATCATTTCCGTAACCGGGTGTTCCACTTGAATGCGAGTATTCATTTCCATAAAATAGAAATTACCCGATTGATCAACCAGAAATTCTACCGTTCCCGCCCCGGTATAATTAATAGATTTTGCTGCTTTTACCGCCGCCATTCCCATTTTGTGCCGCAGTTTTGGAGTCATCACCGGACTAGGCGCTT
This sequence comes from Planktothrix tepida PCC 9214, assembly GCF_900009145.1. Lineage (NCBI taxonomy): Bacteria > Bacillati > Cyanobacteriota > Cyanophyceae > Oscillatoriales > Microcoleaceae > Planktothrix > Planktothrix tepida. The sequence continues at coordinate 108,487 of NZ_LN889803.1, read as the reverse complement.
CTTCTAATAGTTTTTGGTGACGGCGTTGAATCGAACAATCTCGTTCTCCCAGATAAATCACATTGCCATAATTATCAGCCAAAATCTGAATTTCAATATGGCGAGGACGTTCAATAAATTTCTCTAAATAAACCCCCGGATTTCCAAAGGCGGCTTCTGCTTCCCCTTGGGCAGCCGCGAAGAGTTTGGGGAGATCCTCTTCGTGCTTGACTAATCGCATTCCGCGACCGCCACCCCCTGCGGTAGCTTTAATAATGACCGGAAAACCGATTTTTTGGGCTAGTACCAGGGCTTCTTTTTCGTCGCTCAGGAGTCCGTCACTACCGGGGACGGTGGGAACCCCGACACGCTGCATCGTTTCCTTGGCGGTTGATTTGTCCCCCATAGACCGAATCGCATCTGGGGTAGGGCCGATAAAAGCAATTTCGTGATCGGCACAAATTTCGGCAAACCGGGCGTTTTCCGCTAAAAACCCATAGCCGGGATGAAGGGCTGTGGCGTTGCGAGTTAGAGCCGCCGCGATAATATTAGGAATATTCAAATAACTTTTACTGCTGCTGGGTTCCCCAATACAAACCGCTTCATCCGCAAGTTGGACATGAAGGGCGTGACGATCTACCGTTGAATGAACAGCAACCGTCGCAATACCCATCTCCTCGCAGGTGCGAAGAATCCGTAACGCTATTTCCCCTCGATTGGCAATTAAGATTTTTGAGAATCGCATCTTTTGTTGCTCTTGCTGTTGCTGTTCACCATTCAGTTAGGATAGAGGATTTTGGTCATCACGGGAAGAGGGGATCCGGGAAAAAAGTAGGAAAAAAGGGTGACACTTTTAGGAGGCTGTGCTATATTAGTAAATTAGCTGCTAAATTAATTCAAGGCAGTGTTCATAAGCGGATGTGGCGGAATTGGTATACGCGCACGTTTGAGGGGCGTGTGGGCTTCCCTTGCGAGTTCGAGTCTCGCCATCCGCATTGATAAATTGATTCTGAATTACCTCTGCGAAATGTGGGTTTTAATTAATCACTATCCCCCTCCCGGAGCGGGGAAAGGGAGGTAGATGATTAATCAATCAGGGAGAATTAAACAGAATTAATCTCCTAAACAAATTCCCATACTTCGAGCCGTTTCGACTAAGATATCATTAGCATTAACAGCCCGATATTGAGCGATCGCATCCAAAATTGGAATATTGGCTACTTGACGATCTCGCCAAACCACCACTCGATCATATTTGTCTTCCGCAATTAAATCAACGGCTGCGACCCCAAAAGCAGAAGCAATAATGCGATCAATCGGTGAAGGAGTTCCCCCTCGTTGAATATGACCCAGAACTGTCACGCGAGTTTCTGCGCCACTGCGATCGCAAATTTCATCCGCTAAATATTGCCCAATGCCTCCTAAACGAGCTTGTCCCATGCGATTAATATTAGTTACAGGTTCTCCCGTTTCTGTTTTAACCGCTTCTGCAACAACCACTAAACAATAGTTTTTTCCTTGTTTTTGTCGTTCTGCAATTTGCTGACAAATTCGATCCAAACTGTAAGGAATTTCAGGAATTAAAATAATATCTGCACCTCCGGCAATTCCCGCATGAAGGGCAATATGTCCTGCATCTCGCCCCATAACTTCTAAAATCATCACGCGACTATGACTGGCGGCAGTAAAATGCAGACGATCTAAAGCTTCCGTGGCAATATCAACGGCTGTACTAAAACCAATGGATAAATCCGTGCTTCCCACATCATTATCAATCGTTTTAGGAATACCAATTAAATTAAGATTTCCTTGTTGGGCAATGCGTCGCAAAATCGCTAAACTGCCATCTCCTCCAATGCCAATTAAGGCATTTAATCCTAAGAGATGATACCCTTCAATAATCTCCTCAGAGCGATCCAGTAAACTCCCATCCGCCATGGGAAAGGCAAAGGGATCACCTTTGTTGGTAGTTCCCAAAATTGTCCCCCCGGCGGTGAGAATATTATCGATTTTATCAATCGTTAGAGGAACGCTGTTCACGGGACGAGTCATTAACCCTTGGGTGGCTTCTCGAATGCCGAAAACCTCCCATCCAAAGGTTCCAGATGCCCGATATACCACAGCCCGAATTGCTGCATTTAAACCTGCACAGTCTCCCCCACTGGTTAAAATACCAATGCGTTTTTGTTCTCCCATATTTTGGTGAATTGTGGATTACAGATGCAAATTTTTAGATTACATCCGATTGGGAAATAATCAATAAATCTTTGCTCATCTTTAAGATTTGGGTTAGAAACCTGGGGGAAAATACAGGTATAAACACTTATTAATCTGCTGAAATCAGGGCTTTAACGGGAATTTGGATCTCTGCAAAGGCTAGGGGTGTGATTTCACCTTTCGTTATCCGTGTTTAGAACAGGTATATCTTATCGATTTTTTCCCCCTAAACTGCCGACAGTGACAGTCCCGGTATAAATCCCGATTCGCATTCCCACCACAGGTAATTTTTGTTGTTGCCATTTTTGGTTTAATTCTGATAAACATTGACCCATTTCTAAAGCACAATCAACAGCATTTAAATAGTAAGCTTTGATTGATTTTAGAACTACTATTTTATATAAATTGGTATTTACACCCCAAGTTTAGCAAACTGTGTGATGGATAACCTGGAGTTTTATTTCAACTCCTGATAAGCAGCAAAAACCGCTTTCACATTATACCAATTCAAAAATATCCTGGCTATTTCTAGTGCTAACTGTGATTTTCCTTGGTTAATTAAATTTTGTAAAAATCCTGCCATTGTTTTTTCATTTAAACGTCCTCCAAAAGACAATAAACCCCATAATATTTGATGTAATAGAGTCATTTGAATCATCATTTTAACTTCAAAAGAAGGATGTTTTTTATAAAACAAAACCCCCATTTTTCCCCGTTGAATTTCTCGATCTATTAATTTTGGTAATTGCTCTAAACTAAAAGCTGGATGCCAATGATATCCTACAGCATCAGGGCATTTTNAGGGGACAAGGGGACAAGGGGACAAGGGGACAAGGGGACAAGGGGACAAGGGGACAAGGGGACAAGGGGACAAGGGGATGAGGGGAGAGAGGGGAGTTAAGGATTTTATCAAGAAACTTTAACAGGTACTTGAGGAGTTTAAAAATTTCTGTAACAATAAATACAGAAGAAAAGTATTTATAGGGGTATTCCATGCTCATCAACTCTAATCAGAAGAGGAGGGGAAGATCAGGGAATCAATACCTTTTTGTTTAGTATCAGTACGAGGGAAACAGGCTTGATACTCACTTCCAGAGGGATCGGGATTGTGCGTGGTGTCTGAACCCTCTTAAGGTGGAGTGTCTTGTATGAAAACTCAATGGCAAATTTATCGGCAATTAGAACTTATCCCGGATACGGTTTTATTACCTTCACCCGATAAAGGAACATCAGCGTTCTATAAAGGTGAATTATGGAGAGGATTGGTCAATTCCTGGAGTAAAAATTTATCCGAAACGCAAAAAGTTTCCCATCTCAACATCTGTTTTCAGCTTGATTATTGTGACCCGTATTTAACAGAAAAATTTAATTTTTTTCAAACGATTTGGCAGTTTTTAAATCAACCGATTAATCTTTCTGAGCTTTTCCATCCTTCATCAGAACCGTATGTTTGGACAAGTTCTAATCCTTTGGGTGACATTCAATGGCATATTTATGATCCCAAAAGTGGACAAACCTATGATTTAAACTCGGAGGAAGAAGTTTTAGGTTGGTTAGAACAACGGGGGTCTAATTAGCAGAAGAGGAGATTTTGATTGTTGACACTTAACAGTTAACAGCTAATCCCTAACGAGATTTAATTCTTCTTAAAGATTGAATGGTATTAACAGTATAATCTGCAACTTGATGGATTTCTGATTCTGTTGTGAACCGACCTAAACCAAAACGAATTGAAGCATAAGCTAACTGATCACTATGACCTAATGCTTTTAAAACGTGAGACGGTTCAATTTTTGTGGAGGTACAAGCGGAACCAGAAGAAACTGCCATAATCGATTGTAATCCTAATAGTAAAGCTTGACCATCAACTCCCTCAACACTAATATTTAAATTTCCGGCTAACCGTTGGGTGGGATGACCGTTTAAATAAATTCCGTCTAGGGTTGATAATTTTTTACAAAGGATTTCTCGCAATAGAATTAACCGTTGATTTTCTGATCTGATTTGGGATAAAGCGAGTTCAATGGCTTTAGCAAAACCGACAATTTGAGGGGTAGATAAGGTTCCTGAGCGCATTCCTCGTTCATGTCCGCCACCATGAAGTTGAGCCGCTAATTTAACCCTCGGATGGCGACGACGAACATACAACGCTCCGATGCCTTTTGGCCCATAAATTTTATGGGCGGTTAAAGACATTAAATCCAGATTCATCTGTTGAACATCCAGAGGAATTTTACCAACAGCTTGAGCACCGTCTGTATGAAATAAAATTCCCTGGGTATGGCAAATTTCTCCGATTTCTGCTAAGGGTTGCAATACCCCAATTTCGTTATTAGCTGCCATGATTGAAACTAATATTGTATCGGGACGAATAGCGGTTTTGAGTTCGGCTATATCCACGATACCATCAGGTTTTACAGGAAGATAAGTAATTTCAAATCCTAAAGTTTCTAAATAATGGCAAGGATCAAGAATTGCGTTATGTTCAGTGAGAGTAGTAATAATATGTCTGCCTTGATTAAAATAAGCTTCAGCCACCCCTTTTAAAGCTAAATTATTCGATTCTGTTGCGCCACTGGTAAAAACAATTTCTTCAGGAGTTGCATGAATCGCTTGGGCAATTATTTCTCTGGCTTGCTTAATGGCAGCTTCTGCTTCCCAACCGTAAATATGATTAATACTGGCAGCGTTGCCAAAGTATTCAGTAAAATAGGGAAGCATAGCATCTAAAACTTGAGGATCAATCGGAGTTGTAGCGTTACAATCCAGATAAATTGGACGTTGAGACATAGCAGTTTTCAAGAATAAGGGAAAGGTTTTAAGTCTCTATTTTTTTAATTCAGTTTAACATGAATTTTTAATCGATTTTCGTTTTTGCTAAACCCATAAACCGCTTAATATTCTATAATAGAGTATAAAGTGCTATTCCTCGCTAACAATTCTATGACGGAACCACAAAACGCTTTAGATCTGTTTCGGACTGCCTACGAACATCGTTATACTTGGGATGCTAACTTCCCCGGTTATCGTGCTGATATTGAACTTAAACAGGGAGATGAAGTCTACACGGGTCAGATTCAGATTCACCCCGACTTAAGTGTAGAAGTCACTGGAATTGAAGACGAAGATGTCAAACAAAGTGTCTATACCCAACTGCGAGATGTGATTACCCATCGCAAGCGAACTTCCTTTGAACAAGCTCATGGAAAGAATAAATTTAGTTTAGGGAAAACCGACGAAACCGGGGCGGTAGAAATTCTTGTTGAAGGCGATGCAATGGGTTCAAACTATTCAGTTCGCGGTCATGAAATTTCTAGGGTTAGCCGTGTTATGGGTCGGATGGCATTTGTGATTAATACCCATGAAAGTTTAGACACTGGAGAAGGTTACATCGCCCATCGTTATAGTGCCATATTCCGTAACCCTCAAACTCAAGAAATCCTGCGAGAACTGGAGTTTGAAGATAGCTTTGAGAAAGTGGGTAACTATTACATTATGACTCGCCAAATCGTTCATTCCCAAGAAGTGGGTCAGCCACTCACAACGGAGTTTAACTATTCCCAGGTGAAACTACTGGAACCCGTTGGAGTTTAATACCCGGAAGTGATCGATCCTCGGTGATGAATTTATCGTTTCGATTCCCTACAAAGAACGCTAGGATTATATTATCCAACAGCTATTTCTGCACGATTAACTAAAGGTAAACCATGACAACATTAGCACTCACTGAAGATAACGTAGAGACGGTTTTAGACGAATTACGCCCTTATCTGATGGCGGATGGGGGAAATGTGGAAATCGTTGACATCGATGGCCCGATTGTTCAACTTCGACTACAAGGCGCCTGTGGGTCTTGTCCCAGTTCGACTATGACCTTGAAAATGGGAATTGAACGACGTTTACGCGAAAGAATTCCTGAAATTGCTGAAGTTGTAGCCGTTCCTTAAGAGTTACATCCCTAACTTCATGTTCAAAGTTCCAGAGTTAACCATTCTGAACTTTGAACGAACTTTAACTTTATAGAACCCTAGATTTTCTGCTCCTTATCCCCTAGCCTATGCCCTTTCCATGCGTGTTTTATTAGTAGAAGATGATCCTAATCTAGCTGAGACTTTGGTGGAAGCTTTAGTTCACCAATCTTACACTGTGGATGTGGTCATGGATGGAATTTCAGGTTGGGAACAAGCCCAAAAATCAAGTTATGATTTAATGATTTTAGATGTGGGATTACCTCAGTTAGATGGAATTAGTTTGTGTCAAAAATTGCGATCGCAAAATATTACCACTCCCATCCTGCTGTTAACGGCTTATCACCATCGAGAAGATAAAGTCAAAGGCTTTGATGCTGGGGCGGATGATTATGTCGTTAAACCCTTTGATATTCAAGAATTATCCGCTAGAATTCGAGCCATATTACGCCGAAGACAACAAACCCCAACCGCTATTTTACAATGGGAAAAACTTCGTCTAAACGTGAATACCTGTGAAGTAACTTATAAAGATAATCCCTTGAATTTAACCCCAAAAGAATATGGATTATTAGAGCTATTTTTAAAACATCATCAACGGGTTTTCAGTTTAAATATTATTATAGAAAAACTTTGGGATTTAGAAGAAACGCCCACCGAAAATACAGTTCGGGCGCATATTAAAGGATTAAGAAATAAATTAAAAAGTGCAGGCGCACCCGGAAATTTGATTGAAACCGTTTATGGTTTAGGATATCGTCTCAAACAAGAGTCTCCTCCGCAACCCGAACCGAAAAAAAATAGTACAAAACAAGCTCAAAATCAACCTAAATTTAATCAAGCCCTTGTTCAAATTTGGGAACGATATCGAGGTAAAATTTGCGATCGCATTACCATTTTAGAACAATTTTCTCTCGCAGCCCAACAAGAAAAAACCGATCCCAATCTGCAACAACAAGCCCAACAAGAAGCCCATAAACTAGCCGGATCTTTAGGAACCTTTGGTTTAGGACGAGGTTCGGTTTTAGCCAGGGAAATTGAACAATTATGTCAATATAAAACCTTGAGTTCTGAACAAATCCCCCATTTTAGGCAATTAGTTTTTAAACTGCGACATGAAGTTGAAAATAATGCTCCCCATTCTCCGCCTCCAACCCCAGCAACGCCTCAACCTTCCCCGATCAAATCCAGTCATCAAGTGTGGATTTTAAGTCAAGATCAATCCTTAATTCATTCTATACAAACGGCTAGTTTTCACTTGGGAATTGAAACCCAAATTCTCACGGCTCAATCCTTAATTACCACCCTCAAAACCTCATCTCAAGAAAAGCAACATCCCCCCATCGTGTTTTTAGATTTTGATTTTTATTATTCCTATGAGTTACTCATCCAACTGACCCAAGAAACCCCCTCTATTCCCGTGATTGTTTTAACAGAACAAAAGAATTTTAGTCAACGGGTTAAAGTCGCTCAATCTGGGGGAAAAGCCTTTTTACAAAAACCTGTAACTTCAGAACAAATCATTAAAGTGATGATGGATGTTCTTCGTCAAAGCTGTACCTTAAATGCTAAAGTTTTAATTGTTGATGATGATTCCCAGATTTTAGAGACTTTTCAACTCCTCCTTGAACCCTGGGGAATTCAAACCGTTACCGTTGAAGATCCGCGACATTTTTGGGAAATTCTGGAAGCCACTACCCCCGATTTATTAATATTAGATATTGAAATGCCTTATTTAGATGGAATTGAACTTTGTCAGGTTGTTCGTGCTGATCCGCGTTGGAAAAGTTTACCCGTAATTTTTCTCACAGCCCATACTAATGGAGAAATTAAACATCAAGTGTTTATGGTCGGTGCGGATGATTATTTAACCAAAACCACCGAAGCGTCTATTCTAGTCAATCGAATTTTAAACCGACTAAGGCGAACTCAAAGCTTACGAGAAGCCTCCACAAAATTTTAATTGTTTCTAGCTCATTAAATCAGCATTTTCTGAATCATTGTTGAGTTATTAAGTTTTACAAAACTATTATAATATTTATCAAAATGATTAATAACAATTCTCAAACCGAAACTCAATTTATTGCTTCCTTGCAAGCCGTTAATCAACGATTAATTGAAGAAATTCAAGAGCGTCAACGAGTTGAAGAAGCCTTGCGAGAAAGCTCAGAACGCTTGAAAACGTTAATTAATGCCATGCCGGATTTAGTCTGTTTTAAAGATGGTTCAGGGCGTTGGTTAGAAGCGAATCAAGCCATGTTAGACGTGTTTCAACTCAATGCCTTAGATTATCAAGGAAAATCCGATATACAATTAGCGGAATTAGTTGAACAGGTGCAAGGAACAAGCCTTTATCGAGATGCCTTAATAGCCTGTCAAGAATCCGATGAAGAAGCTTGGAAGAAAAAAGAGTTGTCTCAACAGGAAGAAATTATTCCAAAACCGGATGGAACCTGGCAAATTTTTGATGTGATTAAAATTCCTTTATTTAATCCCAATGGAGAGCGAAAGGGATTAGTGATTTTAGGACGAAATATTACGGAACAGAAACAAACGGAAATTACTTATAAACGGTTAGCAGCCATTGTAGAATCCTCAGAAGATGCTATTATTGGCAAAACAATAGAAGGAAAAATTATTAGTTGGAATCAAGGGGCTGAACAAATTTATGGATATTCTGAAGCGGAAGTTAAAGGTCATTCATTGGGTTTATTAACTTTACCTGAACGGTCTAATGAAGTGCCTCAAATTCTAGCGAGTATTCAATCAGGAGGCAGTATTGATCATTATGAAACGGTTCATATTCGCCAAGATGGACAGCATATAGATGTTTCTTTAACGATTTCTCCGATTAAAGATAATCAAGGAAATATTATGGGAATTTCTACGATTTCCCGTGATATTAGTTATCAGAAAAGAATTGAAAAAACCTTAGAACAACTGCGTCATCAAAATGAATTAATTTTAGATTCAGCCGGAGAAGGAATTTGTGGGTTAAATCGAGAAGGAAAAATTACCTTTGTGAATCCGGCAGCAGCTAGAATGACGGGATATACAGTGAGAGAACTGTTAATGACTGATTGGCAAAAAATCACTCAAGGAAAACCCTTTCAGACCGCTCCCTCAGAACTGAGTTCTAAAATTTTTTCTACCTTACAAGATGGTCGAGTTCGTCATATCACCAATGAAGTTTTTTGGTGTCAGGATGGAACCTCTTTTCCCGTTGAATATGTTAGCACTCCGATTAAAAATCAAGGAGAAATTATTGGGGCTGTGGTAACCTTTAAAGATATTACGGAACGGCAAGCGATGGAGAAAATGAAAGATGAATTTATCTCCGTTGTCAGTCATGAACTTCGTACTCCTTTAACCTCAATTCATGGTGCTTTAGGATTATTAGCCAGTGGATTATTAGATAGCCAACCGGAACGCGCGAAACGAATGTTTGATATTGCCGTTACAAATACAACCCGCTTAGTTCGTTTAATTAATGATATTCTCGATTTAGAACGGATGCAAACGGGACAAATTACCCTCGATAAAAAAGTCTGTAATTTAGCAGATTTAATGCTGCAAGCGACGAATGAAATGATGGGAATGGCAGAAAAAGCAGGGGTAAATGTATTAGTCCAACCCCTAGGAGTACGTTTATGGGCTGCACCAGATCGGATTATTCAAATCTTAACAAATTTATTAAGTAATGCCATTCGATTTTCTAATGTTGATAGCTATGTTTGGTTTAATGCTACCTTAAATCACTCAAACCTCTCCCGTTCTTCTCAGGAAGTTTTAATTGCCGTTCAAGACCAAGGACGGGGTATTCCGGCTGATAAACTGGAAACAATTTTTGGTCGTTTTCAACAGGTAGATGCGTCCGACTCGCGCCAAAAGGGAGGAACTGGACTAGGACTTGCCATTTGTCGTACTATTGTGCAGCAACATGGGGGACACATCTGGGCTGAAAGCACCTTGGGTAAAGGAAGTACATTTTTTGTGCGTTTACCAGTTTTGGGGGAAGGAGAAGACCCTCATGCCTGACCCGTTAAAATTAAGTGAATATTAACTTTTGCTCTTTCCACGATTTATCCCATGACCCCAAAACATATTTTACTGATTGACGATGAAGATGATATTCGAGAAATTGCCCAACTGAGTTTAGAAATGCTCGGAGGTTGGGTGGTTCTTTTAGCAAATTCAGGACGTCAAGGCATTCAACAAGCTCAAACCCACCAACCCGATGCCATTCTTTTGGATGTGATGATGCCCGAATTAGATGGGTTAGCCACGTTTCAGCAGTTACAAGCTAACCCCGTAACTCAGGAAATTCCTGTTATTTTACTGACCGCTAAAGTTCAATCTGCTGACCAACGCAAGTTCAAGGAATTAGGGGTCAGTGGTTTAATTACGAAACCCTTTGAACCTTTGGCTTTGGCAGAACAGGTGGCTAAAATTTTAGGATGGACTCTGAATTAAAGATTTTCTACCTGATTTTTTCGGAAAACTATTAACTTTTGTAACAAAACACAAACTTCTATCACTATTTTAATTTCCTTCACAAGATCTTCATGTTTTACTTTTATCTTTAATAGTGTAGTCCACCTGGTACTTCTAACAGGAGACTATATGCAACTCACCTAGGAGGTGAAGACCATGCCCTCAGTCTATCTTATGCTTCTGACCTTTGCTTTAAGTTCCATCTGGGTTTATACACAAACCTCTAACGATATCCCTTTTGTCTTAGCGGGAGTTAGTGGGCTTGTCTGCTTAATTTGGGGTTTTGCCTTTGCACATTGGAGCATTCAGCTACTAATTGTACTGGGGTTGTGGCGCTTGTACAAATTTTATATGCCGGAAGAAATTAACTTGGGTTAATTTTGATTCCGTTTGTAAACTATTAATCTATTGTCAATAACAAAAATCCCCCAAACACTACATATTTGAGGGATTCTTGCTTTTTAGAGAATTTTTACCTCAAGGATTCTGAAATTCATCCCAGAACCTTTGAGTATTGTAAAAAAAATTAGAAGAATTACATTAAGCCGAGTTGAGATAGAATTCCTTGGCCTGTCATTAATTCCGTTGCTAAACCAATGGCGAACCCTAACATGGCTAAACGGCCATTCCAAGTTTCTGCGAAGTTTGTAAACCCAAACTTGGTGTCTTTGCTTTCCATAATCAATAACTCTCCTGTTTGCTTGAGTCAACTACATAAAAGTTAACATAACCTCAGCAATTTTGCAACGTTTCTTTAAGAAAGCTTGACAAATCCCAAAATATTTGAAGGAAAGTAGGGGATGAGGGGACAGGGGGACAAGGGGACAGGGGGACAGGGGGACAGGGGATTAGGGGATTAGGGATTGGTTTCTATGGTTAAAACAGAATGAATTGTATCGGATGTTATAAATAGAAAACGAGATATTATGAAGCGACACATAGAAGAATTTGCCAGGTTTTTTCAGGTTTCTGTGGCAGTGTTTTTCCCTGGAAATTCAATTCGGAATCTGGGTTGATTTAAAATTTACAGGCTGAAAGATAAGTTTCGACATAACGCCAATGATCATCTCCATAACTTTCTTTTAAGAGATTGATCGTTTCAGTACCAATCACTAATTCTCCTTCATGAGTATAGGAAATTTCATGATTGGTTTGAGTCTCTTCATCCCCTAAAAGATGCTTAAGCGTACTGAGCGTATGGGCAAAACTTGCCAACACATAATGCTCTGTAATCCAATCTTGCGGATCAGGAATGATACTTTTGCTACGGTTTGGTTTCATAGGAGTTACATTAAAGCGAGGGAGTTTATAAATTTTTATTGTAAAACTCAGAAGTTGGCTTTATGTATTCGCTGTTCACCTGAGATTGGTCTAATTATGATAGATATTGTAATTAATTTCAGTGATATTTAGCGGGCAAGAACGATGATCAATTTCGTGTATTTTTGTGATCTGTGTCACGGAAAAGGTGAAGCAGAGGGGGGTTTACTGTTGATAATTGACGGTGTAGAGACACGCCATCGCCCGTTTCTACTGGATGTTGACGGTTGAAGATGATCCATCTCCTCATCCCCTTTCTCCTCTTCCTGGGCGTAAATTCTCTTATAATAGGATAATATTCAGAGTTATAGCAATAAAATCCTTTAAAATATTGCCTTAATCATCGGGAGAAAACAGAATGTTACCTGTAGACCAAGCGGAATCAATTCTATTAAATTTAGTACATCCTCTAAATGGTGAATCTGATCAAGAAGTTGTAGGTTTATTAACTGCTTCTGGACGAGTTTTAGCTCAACCTTTAGTTAGTCAATTAGATTTTCCCCATTGGGATAATTCTGCAATGGATGGGTATGCAGTTCGATATGAAGATGTGGTGAATGCTTCGATAGATCATCCTCAAGAATTAGAAATTATTGAAGAAATTCCAGCCGGATATGCTCCCCAATGTACCATCCAAACCGGACAAGCAGCGCGAATTTTTACAGGAGCTTGTTTACCTAAAGGTGCGGATACGATTGTGATTCAAGAAGACACAGAACGCCTGGGAAATCGAGTTAAAATTTTATCGACTCCAGAACCCCATGCCTTTATCCGCTATCAAGGATCATATTATAAAGCTGGGGAACCTTTGTTAATCCCTGGAATTCCCTTAGAAGCACCAGAAATTGCAGTATTAGCAGCGGCTCAATGTACCCATATTCCTGTTTATAGAAGGTTACGGGTGGCGTTATTATCAACGGGGGATGAATTAGTTACTCCAGATGAACCGTTGAAGCGAGGACAGTTGGTAGATTCTAATCAGTATGCGTTAGCAACGGTGGTGGCAAATTTAGGGGCTGAACCCATTTCTTTTGGAATTATTCCTGATCAACGAGAGGTGTTAAAAAATGCGATCGCTCACGCCATAGAAAAAGCCGATATTGTATTATCAACGGGGGGAGTTTCGGTTGGAGATTATGATTATGTTGAGGAAATTTTAACCGAATTAGGCGGAACTATTCATATCCAAGCCGTAGCAATTAAACCCGGAAAACCTTTAACCGTTGCGAGTTTTCCCCATTGTTTATATTTTGGTTTACCTGGAAATCCGGTTTCAGCGTTAGTTACATTTTGGCGATTTGTGCAACCTGTCATCAAGAAAAAATCGGGATTATTACCGAAATTTTGGCAGCCTGAATTTGTGAAAGCGCGATCGCTTCAAAATTTAAAAGGGGGAGGGAAACGAGAAATTTATTTCTGGGGTCAATTACAATTAGTCAAGGGTGAATATGAATTTCAATTAGCACCGGGAAGTCAGATTTCAGGTAATTTAATTAATCTAGCTCAAACAACGGGGTTAGCGGTTTTACCTATTGGTCAATCTGAAGTTAAAGCGGGTGATTTTGTTCAGGTGTTGAAAGTTCGGTAATTTTTGGATAGGGCTTAAACGTTAACACTAATCTCTCAAGTTTGTAACTTTTAGTAAAGGAAACTTGACAGATATCTAAAAGCCTGGTAAATCGCCTTTTGCCAATCACTTCTATAGGGTGCGTAAGCAATGTGCAGGGACTCTACAAGGTTAAAATCTTTGTCCGTCAAGGTTTTTGGTGTTTTCTGAAACCACTTCAAGATCAAGGTTGCAAATTTATTCGCATTTTGCTAAGATAAATTTGTTGAGTTACTGATGAGGGTTTTACTATGGAAACATTTTTTTTAACCTTAATAGAATATGCACATTATTTCAAAATCAAAACTTAAACCGTTTTGGACAAAATACCCTAAAGCTGAAGTTTCTTTAAAAAGTTGGTACAAAATTACTGAAAAAGCTGAGTGGAAAACGACTGCTGATGTGCGTTTAACATTCAGAACTGTAGATTTTGTAGGTAACTTTACGGTTTTTGATATTGGGGGAAATAACTATCGGTTAATTGCTTATATAGATTATGAATATAGGAAAGTCTTTATTCGTCAGATTCTCACTCATGAAGAATATGATAAAGGCAAATGGCAACAAGATCAATGGTATCAGTAAGCTGAAATTCTCATTCAAAAGTATATTTTGTTGATGTTAACCACTGATTCGGTAATAGAAATAAGGCAAACTCAGCCCTACTTCTATCAAAATTTCAAATTTCCACTTGTTTAAAAATGCTAATTTATAATGATTATATTAAATTGCTTGCAAATTTTCCTCCGCGTCCCATAACGTCTGAGGAAGAATTAGAATTGACTCAAACTGTTATCGATCAATTATTAGATAAAGGGAAACTTACTCAAGATGAGAAAGATTATTTGAATGTCTTAGGTGCTTTAGTTTATGAATATGAACAACAACAAGAGCCCATTCCTGATATTTATGGGGTAGAATTGCTCAAAAGTTTAATTGAAGATAATGGTTTACGCCAAAAAGATTTGGTTTCAATTTTTAAAACTGAATCTATTGTATCCGATGTTTTAAATGGAAAACGAGAACTCACGAGACGACATATTGAAGAATTGGCTGAATTTTTTCATGTTTCTCCGGCTGTTTTCTTCCCTAGAAATTAAATTAGGAAGTAGATGAAAATTTTAGGTTAAGGAAATTGTCTTAAGGAGGAAAATGAATTCGTGCCCAAGAAAATTCGAGAATTAAAGGCTATGCTACTCAAAGCAGGATTTTTATATCGTTCCGGTAAAGGGAGTCATACCGTATGGAATCATTCTTTATTGGAATATAGTCTAACCCTTTCTGGTAAAGATGGCAGTGATGCAGATCCTTATCAAGAACGAGACGTTAGAAATGCACTTAGAGATTTAAAACGGTTACAACAGGAGGATGAACAATGAACTCTCAATATAGTATTTTAATTCAATGGTCAGAAGCAGATCAAAAATATGTAGTGAGTTTACCTGAATTTGGGCCTTATGCTCATACTCACGGGGAAACCTATGAAGAAGCTTTAAAAAGTGGTCAGGAAGTATTAGAACTTTTAATTGAAGATTATCAGGCGAGAGGAAAAGAACTTCCGAAGCCTTTGACAATTCAAGTCTAGTAGATATTCATAGAGATGTTTAAGCATTTTTAAAAAGATGAAATAGAAATGAAATAATTTTTAATGACTGAAGTTTGACTGATAACTGAATCCATTGTCCCCTGAATGTGCAAAAATAAATTACGGTAATATTTAGAAATTGAGAGTAAACTGTGAGTTCAACTGTCGTCACCCCAAATTTAACACCAACAACGGTCAACCTGGCTCGTCGCCCTGTTTTTCCCTTCACCGCAATTGTCGGCCAGGAAGAAATGAAACTGGCTCTAATTTTAAATATTATCGATCCCAAGATCGGTGGTGTGATGATTATGGGCGATCGCGGGACGGGAAAATCAACGACTATCCGCGCTTTAGCCGACTTACTCCCCGAAATTGAAGTTATTGCAGATGACCCGTTTAATAGCCATCCCACCGATGCAGAATTGATGAGTGATAACGTCCGGGAACGCCTGAGTCAGCATCAGGATGTTCCGGTATCCCGTAAAAAAGTCCCCATGGTGGATCTGCCGTTGGGGGCTACAGAGGATCGGGTTTGCGGTACGATTGATATTGAAAAAGCGTTATCGGAAGGGGTAAAAGCTTTTGAACCGGGACTTTTAGCCAAAGCTAACCGGGGTATTTTATATGTGGATGAAGTCAACCTCCTCGATGATCACTTGGTTGATGTGTTATTAGACTCGGCGGCAAGTGGCTGGAATACCGTTGAACGGGAGGGAATTTCCATCCGTCACCCCGCACGGTTTGTGTTAGTGGGTTCTGGAAACCCGGAAGAAGGGGAATTAAGACCCCAATTATTAGATCGGTTTGGAATGCACGCCGAAATTAGAACGGTAAAAGAGCCGAATTTGCGGGTTAAAATTGTTGAAGAACGGACTTCTTTTGATCAAAATCCTGAAGTTTTTTTACAAAATCATCTTAACGATCAACACCAATTACAACATAAAATTGTAGAGGCTCAAACCCTTCTTCCTTCTGTGCAAATTGATTATGATTTACGGGTCAAAATTTCCCAAGTTTGTTCAGAATTAGATGTAGATGGCTTACGGGGAGATATTGTTACAAACCGGGCTGCAAAAGCTTTAGCCGCCTTTGAAGGACGTACAGAAGTCACCCTAGATGATATTCAACGGGTAATTACCTTATGTTTACGTCACCGTTTGCGGAAAGATCCTTTAGAAACGATTGATTCTGGTTTTAAAGTGCAGAAGGTTTTCCGTCAAGTGTTTGGTTTACCGGAAGAATAATAATCAGTTATCAGTTATCAGTTATCAGTTATCAGTTATCAGTGTAAGAGTTATAGCAGTAGCTAGGACAATTAGGATATTAATGATGGCTGTGTTCCTGAATCGTTCAGTGTCCTATTGTTGTCTCGCTTTATGAAAAAAGTAATTTTAGGGTTTGATCCGGGTTTGGCAATATTAGGATTTGGGGCAATTGAATGTCAAATTAATGATAAAACTCAGGAACAAGAAGCGGTTTCTTTAATTGATTTTGGGGTAATAAAAACACCCGCAAAAACTGAATTAGGGAAACGGTTATGTATTATTTATGATGATGTAAATCAGTTATTAATCCACATTAAACCGGATTTAGCCATTGTTGAAAAGCTGTTTTTTTATCGCATGGCAAATACTATTGCTGTTGCTCAAGCAAAAGGAGTGTTATTATTAGTCTTAGCTCAACATCAGATTCCCTTAGTTGAGTTTACTCCGGGTCAAGTTAAACAAGCTTTAACGGGCTATGGAAATGCGGATAAATATCAGGTTCAGCAAGCAGTTGCGCGAGAACTGAATTTAACAGAAATTCCTAGACCTGATGATGCTGCTGATGCTTTAGCCGTTGCCCTAACCGCTTGGTTTGATCCTGATATCATGTTTCAGTACCAATTAAGTTCCTGAAGTTTAACGAGTTAGTTATGATTATTCTAACGTCTCAAGAAATTGCTCAATTTCGCTCACAACTGGCTGAATATTCCGTTGCTTTAGAAGCTTTAGATCGAATTGAAGATTGTGAAGGAGATCTCGAAGATGCGGCTATAGAAATGGCAATTCATGTTGGGCAATTACCCGATACTTCGGAAAATTGGTTAGATGGGTTAGCGAAACGATATCGCGTGAGTTTGTGTAATAAAGACCTCCGAGAAGAATTAATTCAAGGCAATATTAAAGCGATGGTAGAAGCTTTAATTGCAGAAAATCAATGTCCTGCCTTATTAATTACTCCCGTTGTTCTTTATGCGGTAAAATCGGGAATTAATGAATTTTGTGAACCCTTAGAATATAAATTGTAATATCCCAGGGTGACGAGATGGCAACGTCCGCACCCTATTGCGTCTCAAATTAAGGATATTAACTCCAAATTAGGAGAGTCTATTCTCCTATTTAAGGCGAACGGGCAAAAAATATTAATAAACCCTGACGAAGTTAGATATTGGCTAACACAATAACCCCGAAACGGGAAATTTTAGCCTAAAATTGAGAATCAAACACCAACCGAATTCAGGAGTGATTTGTGAGTCCAGAAACCTTAGTGAAAGAACCCCCTGTTACCAATCATTTTAGTATTGATGACTTTAATTCTCATGTCATGAATACTTACGCCCGTTTCCCCATTGCATTAGAGCGGGGAGAAGGGTGTCGGGTTTGGGATACACAGGGTAAAGAATACTTAGATTTTGTCGCCGGAATTGCAACTTGTACCCTAGGACACGCCCATCCTGCGTTAATTGAAGCGGTGACAAAGCAAATTAAAACTTTGCACCATGTTTCTAATTTATATTATGTTCCCGTGCAAGGAGAATTAGCCAAATGGTTAACAAATCATTCTTGTGCAGATAAAGCTTTTTTCTGTAATTCTGGGGCGGAAGCAAACGAAGGTGCGATTAAATTAGCCCGGAAATATGCTCATGAAAAACTCAATATTGAAGACCCGGTTATTTTAACAGCCCATGCGAGTTTTCATGGTCGGACTTTAGCTACAATTACGGCGACCGGACAACCGAAATATCAAAAAGGTTTTAGTCCGTTAGTACCGGGATTTGTTTATATTCCTTATAATGATATTGAAGCTTTAGAAGCGACAATTTCTGAAGTTGATAAAGACGGACGACGGGTTGCCGCAATTATGTTAGAAGCACTGCAAGGAGAAGGCGGCGTGCGTCCTGGGGATATTGAATATTTCCAAAAAATTCGTCAAATTTGTGATGATAAAGGCATCCTTTTAATCTTAGATGAAGTCCAAGTTGGCATGGGTCGCAGTGGTAAATTATGGGGTTATGAAAACTTAGGAATTGAACCCGATATTTTCACCTCAGCCAAGGGTTTAGGAGGTGGAATTCCCATTGGGGCGATGATGTGTAAAGCATTCTGTGATGTGTTTGAACCCGGAAGTCATGCGTCTACCTTTGGCGGAAATCCTTTTGTTTGTGGGGTGGCGTTGGCAGTTTGTCAAACCTTAGAACGAGAAAATATTCTGGAAAATGTACAAAAACGAGGTGAACAACTTCGCAGCAAATTAACAGAAATTGCTCAAAAATATCCTAATTTAATTGCGGAAGTGCGAGGATGGGGTTTAATTAATGGTTTGGAATTAAAAGAAGATGTGGAATTAACGTCTCCAGAAGTCGTAAAAGTGGTAATGGAAGCGGGATTATTATTAGTTCCGGCTGGCCCGAAAGTGTTACGATTTGTTCCCCCATTAATTGTGACGGAGGAGGAAGTCAATACAGCCTTAAAAGCAGTTGAAAATGCTTTAGAACAGTTAACAGTTTAATTTTATAGATTCCCTATTCTTCTTTCTGGAAGAGAAAGAAGGTAGGGATAATCAGATAATTTTTGATTTCCTATTTAATCATTTATTAGCTTTTTAATCAGATAGCGATACGGAGAAATAGAATCATCTGATTTCTTCTCTAATTGTAGCTTGTGCTGCTGATAATTTAAAAAAAAACAATAATAATAGGTCAGCTTTGATTAAGACATATTGTGTTCTGAAATCTTAGGTTATACTCCATTGATGGAGGTAAACTCTATCTTGACTTTTTTAATTATGCGATCGCTTACCTCTGTCAGTATCAAATCCAAATTGATCATGATGCTGCTAGCCGTCAGCAGTTGTTCAATTTTAGTCACTGCTTATTTAGGGTATCGGAGTGGAAAATTAAATCTCACACACCGAGTTTTTAATCAGTTAACGAGTGTTCGCGCGTCCAAAGCTTACCAAATTGAATCCTACTTTAAAAATATTCGCAATCATACCCAAACTTTGAGCGAAGATCCAGCAATCATTACAGCTATGCAAGAATTTGCAACGGCTTATCCTCAACTCCAAACTATTAATATTTCCCAGAGTTTTGACCCCAAATTAATCACTTACTACCGTGACAAATTTCTTCCCCGCCTCACCCAAACTGAAGAAGGTTCACCGATTTTAGAATCCTATCTACCCAAAACAATCGCTTCGCGCTATTTACAATATTATTATATCGCTGATAATCCCCATCCAGTGAGTAAAAAAGATGCCTTAGATTATGCCAAAGATGGAAGCCAATATAGCAAAATTCATGCTCGCTATCACCCTATTTTTCGCAATATTATTCAGAAGTTTGGTTATTACGATATGTTCCTGATTGATCCCCAAGGAAATATCGTTTATACCGTTTTTAAAGAAACCGACTTTACAACTAATTTAGAAAACGGCCCCTATCAAAATAGTAATCTCGCTGATCTATTTCAGAAGGTAAAAGAATCACAATCAAGAGATTATGCCACAATCATTGATTTTCAAGCTTATGCTCCTTCCTATGGTGCTCCAGCAGCATTTATCGCGGCTCCTATTTTGAATCAATCTGAGCTAATTGGGGTATTAGCTTTTCAACTTCCGGTTAATGAAATTAATAATGTGATGACGGGTAATCAGCATTGGGAAAGCGATGGTTTAGGTCAAACAGGGGAAACCTATTTAGTCGGACGAGATACCTTAATGCGTTCCATTTCAAGGTTTTTAGTACAAGATCCAAAAGGCTATGCTAAAGCGTTGAGATCATTAGGAATGAGTGAGACAGAAATCAACCGAATTAATCAATATGGTACGTCTATTTTACAACAATATGTAAGAACAGAAGCCGTTGCGGATGCGTTAAATGGTAAGCAAGGAACTCGAATTATTAGAGACTATCGAAACATTCCGGTTTTGAGTTCCTTTGCACCCCTTCGCATTGATGGATTAGACTGGGTAATTTTATCAGAAATAGATATATCAGAAGCGTATGCTCCGATTTATTCTTTTCGGAATCAAATTCTAATTTCAGCGACATTACTCATGTTATTAGTAACATTAATTGCAATGGTTTTAGCCAATTTATTTGTGAACCCGATCAATCAACTGATTAAGGGAACCCGCAAAATTTCCGCAGGACAACTTGATGCGATCGTACCTTTAGAAACAGAAGATGAATTTGGAGAATTAGCAAAATCCTTCAATCAAATTGTACGGAATCTACAGGCTCAAACCTTACTGGTAGAACAAAAAAATCAAGAAAATGAAGAATTATTGTTAAGTATTTTTCCTACTTCAGTCGCAAAACGGTTTCAACGGGGAAACAAAGAGATGGCTGAAGATGTATCAAATGTTGCTGTTTTGTTCTCCGATTTAACCGGATTTTCTAAACTATCTAGCTCCTTAAGTGCTAATGAATCCGTCGCTATTTTAAATGATTTATTCACTGCATTTGATGAAGTTGCTGAACGATATGGGATGGAAAAAATTAAAACAATTGGAGATAGTTATCTAGCCGTTTGTGGACTTTCAATTCCTTATCTGGATCACGATAAACGCGCCCTTGATGTTGCTTTAGAAATTTTGATTATTGTGCGTCGATTTAGCCATGAACGGGGATTATCCTTGAATATTTCAATTGGTATTAACGCTGGAGATATTATTGCGGGAATTGTGGGTCGAAATCGCTGTATTTTTGATGTTTGGGGTGATACAATCAACCGGGCTACAGCCCTCAAAAATGCCTGTCCACCCGGAAGAATTTTAGTATCTCAGACCGTTTATCGTCGGCTTCAGGATCTGTATCAGTTTGAGCCTATCTCTGAGCCAGAAGTAACGGGTAAACCTAAATTGAATGGGTGGTTATTGAAAAATAAACACTCAGCCATAGAAGTTGAGGGTTTAGGAATTTTATAAATAAGATGATACGCTATTACAAATTTAAACTTATATCTATTTCCTATCCCATAACTGATATCAATTAACTTTACAATGATTCAAAGTAATTTATTTATTTGGTCAATCATCCTTACTGTAGGGTTTCCTTTTTTAATCATCGTTTTAGGAGAAATAATTCATCGTCTTAAAAGACGGGGTAAACCTCTAGCAACAACGTTACAGGTAGTCAGAAATTTAGTCTTACCTGTGCTGGTGTTCATGCTGTTTATGCAGTATGTTCTCAAACTTGATCCTAATAGCAATTTAATCAAAACAGTTCAAACGTTGTTATGGGTTTTTGTGATTCATGCTGCACTTTCTCTACTGAATGTTATCTTGTTTGAACAAGCAGAAGCTGATACTTGGCGGGCGAGATTTCCTAAACTTCTGATTGATCTTTCTCGACTATTTTTGATTTTGGTAGGAACTGCGATCGCGTTATCAAGTGTTTGGAATGCGGATCTGGCAGGTTTAGCAACCGCATTGGGGGTGAGTTCCATCGTCATTGCTTTAGCCCTTCAAGATACATTGGGCAGTATTATGTCAGGAATTGCACTGTTATTTGAGCGTCCATTTACCGTTGGAGATTGGTTAAAAGTAGGAGATACGGTCGGACAAGTTATTGATATTAATTGGCGTGCAGTTCGCCTACAAACCTTTGATCGGGAAATGATTGTAATTCCCCATAAAGTGATTAGTGGAGAAACCATTCATAACTTTAGCCAACCCTTACGCCTTCATGCAGAACGCATTCAAATTGGATTTTCCTATAATGATCCACCCAATTTAGCCAAACAAGTTTTAAAAAGTACAGCCCTTTCAACTCAGGGAATTTTAAGCGAACCCGAACCACAGATTTTTACCCTTTGTTATGATGATTCTAGTGTAACTTATGAAGTGAAATTTTTTATTGAAAACTATAGCGAATTGGAAAAAATTCGAGATCGGTTTATGACTCGAATTTGGTATGCAGCCCAACGCAATAACTTAAAAATTCCTTTTCCAATTCGGACGTTATATCATGTTCGTGGCTCGAATTCTCCAGCAGAAGATCCTTCTAAAAAATTTGCTGAAACCCTACAATCAATTCCGGTATTTGTCCCCCTAAAAAAAGAACAAACTAACCTAGATAATCTGTCTCAAGGGGTTATGCTTCATCACTTTGGTACAGGAGAAAAAGTAATTCAGCAAGGCTATCCAGGTAATGATCTCTATATTATTATTTCAGGAAAAGCCCTTTTAACAACCCCGGATGCGTGGGGAACTGAATGCGAAGTATTGTCACTGAAAGCAGGAGAATTTTTTGGGGAAATGGCTCTTTTTTCCGGTGAACCTAGTACAGTTTCTGTAACGGCTATTGAAGATTTAGAAGTGATGATTATTCCTTCGACTGTTGTTAATCAAATGATTGAACGTCAACCGAGTTTTGCGCGTGAGATTGGTCAAATTTTAGAAGTTCGGAGAAAGGCAATTCAGGTAGTAAAACAGTCCGGTTTTTAATTGCAGGAAGGCTAAATTTTATTCATGATCTGTTAGAATAGGAATAAAAATGGTGTTGATAACCTCGGAGATAAAATAAGCGTTATCACGTCCTTAAAATTTCTGCCATTGCCAAACCCCTGATTTGAGGTTATCCTAAATAGATGGAGGTAAACCCACAATGACTACATCTACTTTATTTTTACCGGAACAACGTACCCTGTTAAAACAGGTAAGTTGGAAAACGTTTATCAATTTATTAACCGATTTAGGAAATAATCGCTCGGCTCGGTTATATTATGATCAGGGAGTATTAGAAATTATGACCCCATTAGGAGAACATGAAAATAATAATCGGTTTATTGATGATTTAATTCGGGCTATAGCTGATGAATTAAACCTAAATCTTAAAAAAATGGGTTCTTTAACATTAAAAAGAGAAGAAGTCTTAAAAGGTGCAGAACCGGATTCTTGTTATTATTTAGAAAATGAATCGTTAGTTAGAAATCAACAGAATATTGATTTAGTATCAGACCCACCCCCTGATTTAGTTTTAGAAATTGATATCACCAGCAGTTCTTTAGATAAACGTCCGATTTATGCAGCCTTTGGAGTTCCTGAACTGTGGCGTTATAATGGCAGAAAACTAGAAGTTTTTATTTTAGATAAAACGACTCAATCTTATCAGCAAGTCACTCAAAGTTTACATTTTCCCTGGCTACCTTTAGAAATCATTCCTCAATATATTCGTCAAAGTTTAATCGATGGAGAAACTGCAACGTTAAAAGCCTTTAGAAGTTTTGTTAGACAGTTCATTCCTTGTTGAATAAATGATGACTACGTTATAATAAAAAGTTAAATATTTTGGATTATAGCCATGAATAATCCTCTCGACAATGGCGACGATCATAACCTGGATTCTATCTTTAATAATTTAATACAATCTTTAGGAATTGACCCCCATCAACAACAGATTTCCTGTTATGCCAGATTAGACAATGAGTGAATTACCGATTATCCAGAAGACCTATGATTTAATTAAATGGTATGTACCTACCGAGAAATCGTTAGAGTGACAAGGGTTTAAGCCGACACTATTGTTTATCTGTAATTGAAATCACATAGGGGTGATAGGTATTGGGTTTATAAGATCCCACCCAAATTTCATATTTTCCCGATAACCATTGACCTTCAATACTAGGATTAATATCTTTAGAATCATCGCTACACCAACTTCCTCCAGGCCCGCGAATGACTAAAACCGTATCTTCACTACTTTGGACTTGGAGTTTTAAATAATCAAAAAAACTGGTTAAAATTAAAGTGTGATCGGGTTGTTGATCCACATAACCCTGACAAGTTCCGGTTTGAGTGTCTTCTCGTCCGGCGATATCTTTTGCTAAAGCTGGCCCTCCACTCAATCCTCGAATTAGCATCGGGTCAGGGCTAAACTGAGGAGTTAGGGTAATGTTTTCAAACATCGGGGTGGATGCGGCGTTAAACGGTTGAGCTTGAACTGTACGAGGCAGTAATACCCCAACCGTCATCATCACAACGCCCAATGCTAAGTGTTTTAGAGTTGCATTAGTCATTGTTGGAACTGTTTTATTTATGATTTTTTACCCAGAATTTCTTCTTTGAGGGTATTAAAATCGGTGCTGAGTTCCTTACGAGTCTCTGCTTTCAGGAGATAACGATAAATAAACCAAGCTGAATATCCCAAACCAACGGTTTCAAACGTGGGTTTAATTAGAGGAATTTCATTAATAATTTCCACTAATCCCGTTAAAATTTTAAAGGTAACTAAGAGGGCAATTAATAAACCCACAGTGGTTAAAGGACGCTTGTATTCCTTAAAGAAACCTCCTAAATTTTCGGGAAGTTGAGATAAAAACGCGAGAATTTCTTCTTTCATAGGTTGTATAGATTGGTTAACAGAATCATAAGAGAATGAAGTTGGAGAATCAATAACCACCTCAACTTTAGTGGCAGGGGTTGTCACGGGTTCAGCATTGAATAAAACCTCCGTTGCTGAAGTATTAGCCCATTGCGGTTGAGGTTCAGCAAGTTCTGGTTCAACGATAGGAGGCAACTCTTCGAGAACTTGTTCTACTATCGCTTGATCCGTCACAGGTTCCGGTGTCGGTTCAATGACTGGAGGTAACTCTTCAATAACCTGTTCCACGACTGTTTCATCAGTTACAGGCTCCTCGACGACAGGTTCCGGCGTGGGTTCTTCCACTGCTACAGGCTCCTCAACGACAGGTTCCGGTGTGGGTTCTTCCACTGCTACAGGCTCCTCAACGATAGGTTCCGGCGTAGGTTCGTCTACAAGCGGTAACTCTTCGAGAACCTGTTCCACTATCGCTTGATCAGTTATAGGTTCTAATGTGGGTTCTTCCACCGGATGTTCGGTGGCTACGGGTTCCGGTGTCGGTTCTTCCACAACCGGATGTTCGGTGGCTACAGGTTCCGATGTCGGTTCTTCCACCGGGGGTAACTCTTCAAGCACCTGCTCTACAATTGCTTCATCCGTGATGGGTTCTGCTGGGGTGACAGACTCCTCAACGGGAGTTTCAGCAACCGGAGGTTCTGAAGATGGGGATAGGGGGGAATTAGCTCCCGTTTCTGCTTCAGATGCTTGGGCGGGTGTTGAATTCACGGTAGGCTTAGGTTTTTTAGATTGGGAAGAATTGCCTTTAGCATCGGATGATTTGCGAGATCTGGGAGAATTTGCCATGATATCTGCCTCGTTAAAATTAACCCTGTAAAACAGTTTGAAAACGAATTAAATCAATCCCTTTTTGATGGAACAGTAACCAAGATTCAATTAAATCTGGGCCGTGCATTGTTCCCATCAAAGCTGCTCTGAGCGATCGCATCACTAAACCTTTTTTGACGTTTGTTTCTTTCATCGCACTATTAATCATTGCTTTAGCAGCATCTGATGTTAAGGGTTGATCCCGTTGTTGGGTTATTTTATCCTGAATTGCCTGCACAATTGCGATCGCACCTTCTTGTTGTAATTGCATTTTTGCTTCTTCGTCTAACTCTACGGTTTGGGTAAAAAATAATTGACTCATTTCAACGGCATCTTTTAAGGTGGTTAAACTAGGGCCAATTAATGCCGTAAGCTGTTCTAACCAAGCTCGATCTGTATTCTGGTCAAATTGATAACCCGCTTCTTGCCAATAGGGAATTAATAAAGCTGTTAATTCGGGAATGGGCATTTTATGAAGATATTGGCTATTAATCCAATTCAATTTATCCCAATCAAATTTTGCTCCGGCTTTATTGACCCGTTCAAAACTAAAGTGTTTTGCGGCTTCTTCTAACGTAAATAATTCCTGAGTTGCATCGGGGGGAGTCCAACCCAATAACGTCATATAATTCGCTAACGCTTCGGGGGTATATCCCATTGTTTTAAAATCAGAAATCGAGGTAACGCCATCCCGTTTTGATAACTTACGCCCCTCAGCATTCAAAATTAATGGTGTATGACCAAATTCAGGAGTTGCTGCATTTAACGCTTCATAAAGTAAAATTTGTTTAGGCGTATTAGAAATATGATCTTCACCCCGAATAACCTGGGTAATTTTCATATCAATATCATCAACAACCACGACAAAATTATAAAGCGGTTGCCCAATTTCACCTTGATTAGAAGCTCTAGCAATCACCATATCTCCGCCTAAATCACTGCCTTTCCAAGTGACTTTTCCGCGTACTAAATCTGTCCAACTAATTTCTCGATCATCATCAATTTTAAAGCGAATTACCGCTTGACGACCTTCGGCTTCAAATTGTGCTTGCTGTTCGGGAGTCAGATGGCGATGACGGTTATCATAGCGAGGCGCTTCGTTATTAGCTTTTTGGGCTTCTCGCATGGCATCTAATTCTTCTGGGGTACAATAGCAACGATAAGCTAACCCTTTTTCCAATAAGGTTTGGATGGCTTGACGATATAAGTCTAAACGATCAGATTGATAAAATGGCCCTTCATCCCAGGTTAAGCCTAACCACGTTAACCCCGTGAGAATGTTTTCAGTATATTCAGGGCGAGACCGTTCTAAGTCAGTATCTTCAACCCGCAGAACAAATGTACCTCCTTGGTTACGCGCAAATAACCAGTTAAACACCGCAGTTCTAGCCGTTCCTATATGTAAATTCCCGGTTGGACTTGGGGCAAGACGAACTCTAACACTCATATCAATATCAATTTTAATTTAACAGGGGAGGATTGCCCCATCGGTTGTGAAAATACACAGATATTATAATTTTACCATTATTTAGTCCTCTCAGCGCAAAATTTTCTCCAAAGCGAGTTAAAGGTTAAGGTTTTTCAAACACTAAAAAATGTTGTTGAGGCAAAAAAGATCTAGTTTCTCGCCAGTTTAAACCAACGGCTTGCATTTCTTTTTTAACTTGTTTTTCTGACATTTTATGAAGTTCCTTAATTAAAATAAAAGGATTTTCTTTTCGATATTCTAATAATACCACTCGTCCGCCTGGTTTAAGGGCTTTTACAATGCCTTGCATCATTTCTTGGGGATATTGAAATTCATGATAAGCATCCACCATTAACACTAAATCAAGGGTAGATTCGGGTAAATTAGGATGATCAACTGTTCCTAATATGGGTTCTACATTTTGAATAGTTTCCTGATTTTTGACAAAATTAATTAACTCTAACATTTCGGGTTGTAGATCGACTGCATACACTTTTCCTTGGGGAACTAAGAAACTAATTCTAAAGGTAAAATATCCGGTTCCTGCGCCGATATCTGCCACAATATCCGTCGGTTTTAAATTTAAAGCTGCGATCGCTTGTTGAGGGCGTTCAGAGGTTTCTCGGCTGGGGCGTTCTAACCATCCTGCGCCTTCATGACCCATGACTTGAGCAATTTCCCGACCTAAATAAAATTTACCAATACCATCAGGATTGTGTAAAGTGCGATATTCGTAAACAGGAGTAACTTGAGTAGACGTTAACGCTAGGGTGGCATAGGGGTTAAGTAAATATCCTCCCAAAAACACCGCAACGCTACAAATAATAAAGGATAAATATTGATACACAGGTTTCATAGTAGTTTACATTCGATTTAAATTGTTGTTAAACTAGAAAGAATGGGTGCAATTGTTTAAATGGGTTTTGGGTGTTGGAGATCCCGTGGGAGAGATTAGGTTTTAGGAACTAGAAAATAATCAGGAATTGTTAATTTCTTAAATCCCACACCCGATACTTGATTTAATATTTGACAGGTTGACAGGCAAGATGCCTGTTCCATTGAGCTAAAACCCCCATATTTTATAGGAGAATTATACCTTGCGTCGAGACTATAACAAATTAGTGCGTGATCGCATTCCTGAACTGATTCAAAAATCAGGGTATCAGTGTGATATTACCACATTATCGGAAACTGAATATCGTCAAGCTTTACGCGATAAAATTCTGGAAGAAGCTCAAGAAGTTGTCCAAGCTTCTGATCAGGAATTAGTTCAGGAATTAGCAGATTTATTAGAGGTAGTAGAAGCTTTAATGGAAAGTTACGGGATTGAAAATGAACGAATTTTATTAGAACGAGATCATAAACGGGCAGAAAAAGGAGGCTTTGAACACAAAATTAAATTACTCTGGACAGAAGCCATCGCCTAAATTTGAAAAGACTCTTGACTTTCAATTCCAGAAAAATCATCCGAAAAAACAACAGGTTAGGATTCTGGGTTTTGACTGATGTACTCTTGCAAAAAAATGCGGTATTATCAGGAAAACGTCAATTTCAATTGATTCAAGATCGGTTAATGTTTACTTATTATTCCCTACCCTGGTTAAAAGCTTCCTATACCTTACCTGTTGTTTATTCCCAACTGGTTGGGTGGTCAATGGTGTATCCTTCGATCTATGCCAGCGAACTCTGGAAAGCTTATTGGAAATCGAATTTATCTCCAAAATCTTCTCCCTCTACCTCCGAAGAGGAACCCGTTGTTACCCTAATTGCAGAGGAGATAGCCAAAACAGCAGTCGTAGTTGAACCGATTGTTATTGTTCCCCAAGCGGAAGCAGAAGTTTCCCTGATCTTAGAACAACGTAACACTGTTGAGGAAAAACCCTTGACCCTATTAACAGTTGAAGTGGTAGAAAGTCCTGCGATTTCAACAGAAACCTCACCTCCATCTTTTCCGATTTCGCCTCGACAAAAATCAGAAAATCGCAAACGAGTGATCAAATTATTACAGTCTTTTTCTATTACTCAATTAAACGATATCAACCGTTTAACCTTAGACCGAACAAAATCTTTAGCAAAAGCGTTGGGAATTCCTCAAAGTATTCAAGGAGAAAAGAAAAAAATGGCGGTTCTCAAGGATGAAGTCAAACAAAAATTACAGGATTCTGCTTTATTAACTCATGATTAATCTTAACTCTAACCGTCATGGCAGTAACCCGAATTAGAATTGCGAAAGATAAAGCAGAATTAGTGCGGTCGCTGACAGAAATTGAAGGCAAAACAGGGCCGTTTCAAACCTATGCTGATGTTATCGCTTTTGCTGCATTATTAGGAAAACGACGAAAAAAACGAATTCCAGTTGATGGACTTTCTAAACGTGATCCAGGGCCGATTTCAATGGAAGTTTTTATTTCCAGGGGATATGATGCTATGATTAAATTAGTGGCGATCGCCGAAACCCAAAACCCTAAAATTTTATCTCCCTTTGAACTCGAAGCCGAAGAACAACGAGCATTAATTTTTGAAGAATATGCCAATGGCGGGTTAGAAATATTACGAGAGGAATGTCGAGGGACAGTTGATTATTCAGATCGATTATTATTAATTTTAATGGCTGAACGCGATCGCCCATGTCAACCGGAAGGTGAATTTGATTTAAGTCGTTTCCTCGGTTAAATTTCTGTATTAAGATAGATGGAAAATTTATTGATAATTGATGATTAATATTGGTGTCTGTTTATAGGGAAAAGTTTAGCTTGCTTATAAACCCTTAAGATTAAAAGTTGATAAGCAAGACCTGAAAAGCTTTAAACGTCCCAACCCCTTACAAAGGTAAAGCTAAAGGTTTAAATCCATGTTTGACAGAAACGTTGCCAATGTGTTCCATTTTTTCCAGCGTAATTTGATTTCGACCCCAAGAAAAATTGGTGTAAATTTTTTCAAATTCCAATAACATTGATTCGGCAAAACAGGCAAACAGTTGACGACCGGGTAACTTCATATTGACAATTTTCATAATTTTCCAGTCAATATCAAGGGAGTGTTCAACAATTCCACCATCTAAAATGTAAATTTCAGGATGTTGAATTTTTGTGGCTAAATTCTTAGGATAGCCGCCGTCAATTAGCAAACAAGGTTTCTTCAACGTATTCGGGTCAATTTCTACCCCTTTGGGCATACTGGCAACCCAAACAATAATATCGGCTTGAGGTAAGGCTTCTTCTAACCCCATAATTTTTCCCCGTCCTAATTCTTCCTGTAAAGCATTTAGGCGTTCCTTATCACGGGCAATTAATAACAATTCTCCGGCTTCTGTCAGACGGTTAAGCCAACGACAAACCGCACTGCCAATATCTCCAGTCGCACCACAAATCGCAACGGTTGCTTTGGCTAAATTAATCCCTAACTTTGTCGCTTCATTTTCAACCTGACGACAGATAATATAAGCAGTGTGGGTATTTCCCGTGGTAAACCGTTCAAACTCTAACTTAATATTACGAACTTCCTTAATTTGTTCTAAGTTAAAATTTTCAAAAATAATCGAGGAAAATCCCCCTAAAGCCGTGATATTAATACCATTTTTTTGAGCATGAGCCATGGCATTAATGATTTTGCGAGTCGCCGATTTAATCCGACGGCTGGCTAACATTTCCGGTAAAAAGCAAGATTCCACATATTTACCTTCAATGATTTGGCCGGTAATACTCGTGACTTTAATATCATCAACGATTTGAGGCGGGGCGCTACACCAAAAATCTAACCCTTGGTCAGCATATTCAGGATATCCTAAATCTCTGGCTACGGCTTGGGCGTGTTCTAGGCTTGTAAGATGACCGATTAAACCAAACATGATTCAACTGTAGATTTTAAGATAGATTTTAGATTTTAGCGTCAGAAGCCGCAGACTGGTGGACAACCGTTCTCCGCTTCCAGTCTGCCAATGCTCCCATCAATTTACTCTAAAATCCAAAGGGTATTTTAGGCTGCGGTTAGACCGTAGGCGGACATCCGCATAATATCGCGGGTTGAAAATCCGATATTGCTTAGAGCTTCCCCATAAGCAATCATAAAATCTTCAACTAAGGCCTCTTTTTCCATGCCCAGAATATGAGCATCATCGGCCACTTGGTTGAGCATTCTCCAAATAATCGGAAGATTTTGGCGGTTGGCTTCTTCCAGTTCCGCTTTGGAGGCTTCAAAATTCGCTTTTAGCCATTCTTCCCCAAAGTTGAGGTGCAGATACTCATCTTTAACCACCCCTTCGGTAATTTTGCGGGCAAAATCATCCGCAACGGGGATGTAAATGTTGTAAGCTGCGATCGCAAAGCATTCAATAATTAAAGATTGAATCAGCAAGCAGGTGACCAGTTTACCTTCTGTGGCTGCATCCTTAAAATTTTGGTGCAAGGAAGAAAAGAACTCACGAGCAAATTCCATGTCCGGTGTCACGGCTAAATTCCGACCACAGGATTGAAACCCTTTCTGATGGCGCATTTCCATTTTAGCCAAACGCGCTAAATTTTCTTGATGCTCTGGTAACATTTCACCCAGCTTGATGTAATTGTCGTAAGCTTCCTGTTCCCCTTCAATCACAATGGCATTAATCCGGCTGTAAGCATCCTTATAGGTTTCCGATTGGAAGTCAATCGCTGGAATAGCTTCAAGCTGTGGCATAGATTTACAATCTCCTCATCGCAAATGAGTTATTATAGCTAGTTTACAAACTCCCTACCCCTTGTTGGGGCAACCTTAAGATAGGGTTGGAGAGTCGATTTTTTGAGAAACTACTTAATTAAGCTTATAGCGATTCTCGCACAAAACCCGCGTCTTTTCAGCGTGGGATATCGTTCCCCCTCAAATTGATTGATGTTTTTCTCAATCTGGGATGATCTTTGATGCAAAATTAAGAGGGAGAGTGGATATCATTAGGATTAGAACCCATTACAGGCTTATGAAAACAGCAATTGAACGGGAAAAAATATTAGTGGGATTGAGTTGGGGTCTGTTGTTGATGGGGGCTGGGGTTGTATTATTACCCTTATTGGTGGTGTTGCTGACTTCCTTCTCAACTCCCAACGCTGTTGGCGAAACTCAGTTCAGCGTTGCTAACTATCAGCAAGCTTGGCATCGAGGGAACTTTCTGTTAGCGTTTGCCAATTCGACGTTAGTAGCTTTAGGAGTAACGGCATTTCAAGTGATCACTTCGGCTTTAGCCGGATACGCCTTAGCTCGATTACAGTTCCCCGGACGACAAACTCTATTATTGCTCGTTCTGGCAACGCTGGTGATTCCCTTTCAGTTATTGGTAATTCCGATTTTTTTAGTGTTGAAGTGGGGACATCTGCTCAATACCTATTGGGCTTTAATTTTACCAACGGCTGTGAATGGCTTTGGAATTTTCCTTCTGCGTCAATATTTCCTGACAATTCCGGTGGAGTTAGAAGAATCTGCGGCTTTAGATGGAGCTAATCGATGGCAGATTTTATGGCAAATCATGTTACCTTTAGCTCAACCTGCCCTAGTGACGTTATTTTTATTTACCTTTATTGGGGAATGGAATGATTTATTTAAACCTCTGGTATTTACCACTAAACCCCAATTAAAAACCGTGCAGTTAGTTTTAGCGGAATTTCAAGAACAATTTACCAGCAGTTGGCAATTATTAATGGCGGCGGTTGTCATTTCTTCAATTCCTGTAATTGTATTATTTTTAATCGGGCAAAAACAATTTATTCGAGGGATTGCCACAACTGGGATTAAGAATTAAGCAATAGTTTAGAAGCGATATGATATCCATTAACGGTTTATCATCAAACCCTTGATTAACTCTAGTTTTTCCATTAACCCTTCTTGATCTATCCAACCCACATAGCCACCGAATTGCAGTTCATTATCACTATCTAAGACATAAACATGATGCACGTTAATAGCATTAATATATAAATAAATTTTACCACTTTTATCAGGAAATTGCAAATAAAGATCTCCCTTCCGAATATTCTTGCTATGATAATTGAGCTTTATTCCCATAACTTCGTCGGATATAGGGGTCATCCCCTTAACTTGAGATAAATGGTGAATTACGGTTTTTAATAAATTTTGAAAAATCACTTTTCGTTGATTCAAAATATTATTAGTAATTAATCGAGCAGTTTGAGGACAATTCCAATAACTCTTATGGGCATCACTGGAACCCAAAACCATTGCTAATTCATTTTGACCTAAACTTCTAGCTGTTTTTTCAGCTAAGTTAACATCCTCTAATAAATACTCATCTTCAAACTTTAGATAACTATTTTCATCCAAATGTAAACTCGCTTTTAAGGGATAAGCAATTAAGTCCGAAGCATGAATTAAATTGAGCCATCTTAAAGGCTGTTCAGAAGAATAGGAATGAGCCAATTGATTAACTTTTTCTGGACGTACATCTAACATCATATTAATCAATAAAATGGGCGAACCCATAATCGTGATACTCTTCAAATTAACCTGATGTTTAAGTTTTACATCTGTCTGATTTTCCAATTCTCGAATCATAGCTCGAATCGATAAAGCGGGGTCTTTCGCTGAAAATCGATCTGAAAATAAAACATCCCATAGAATTACAGTTCCTAACGAATGGGCAACAATATGAAGTTCAGAATCATCAGGATTTTGCTTAATAAAATTATAGAGTTGTTGCGCGATTGTTTTACGAATTTCTCGACCCTTATCAAGATTCATATAGGTAAAGAAATCTCCCAGAAATTGAGAAAATAAACCTTCTCTAAACGGTCTATATCGAAAAATCTCTTCAGTATCAATTTTAGGATATTTCTTTTTAACGGCTGCTAAATCTTCATCAATACCATTCCATATTTTCCCCATATCCGTTAAGGCAGAACCCCAAAAACCAGCGTAAAAATGAGGATTCTTTTCTTCCCGGTGACTAAATTCTGTTTTGATCAGTTGTTGTAAATTTGATGAGTAGCAAGCATCTCTTGTGGCGACACCATGAATAAAAAATACAAGCATAATCGAGAATTGGTAAAGTGTTTAATGACTCAAAAAACAATTATTGCTAACTATAGTATAGCAATTATAAATGATTAAACCAATTTTGATCAATTTCAACGACTTCAATCATTTTTGTTTCGACTCCTAAATTCAAATCTTTGAGAATTTGACAAAGTTGTTCCCCATCAATTAAATCCAATACAGGCGCACCGTCACGGGTTGCTTCTTGTTTGGCTGAACTGGTAAAAGTTCCTGTGGTTAGAAATAAACCTTTATCGGTTCTTCCTACCATAGCACCTCGGAAATCTCGAATTTCAGAAGGGCCAACAGAACCTTTATAACGTTTACATTGAAAGAAGACTTGAAAACTCAATAGGGCAATTTTTAAGACTCCAATTCCATCAATTCCCCCATCTCCTTTTCTTCCGATTACTTCAACTTTAATAAAGCCGGATTCTCTTAAAATTCGTTGACATAACCGTTCAAAACTATCAGGATGAATTTGTTGTAAAATTTCTAATAATTTTTCTATCCAAATATCTGAATTAGCAGGAATTTGATCCTGATCTGAAATAGATTCTATTGTTTCAATTGTAGGTTGTGGTAATAAATTAATATCTTCAACAGATTCAGAAATAACCTTTTCAGTTTTTTTTCGGGTTGTTTGATTGACAAATCTATTAATTTCTTTAGGATTAATAACTTGCAGATTTCTACCTTTCTCCGTGAGTGACCATACTCCTCGTCCTACACTTTCTAAAACTCCATATACTTTTAAATAAGTTCTCACCCAACCTAAACGATAGTCAATTTCTGTCTGTGGCCCTTGTTTATGTAAAATGCTCTGTTGTTGTTCTGAAAAACTTTGAATTTGACAGACTTGATCATGAATTTCTTGCACCGTTCCTGACCCTCCTAAAGATTTAAGAGCTTTAATCGTGGGTTCAAATAAATCGTTATGAGAGGGAATATTTAAGGATTGATTCATTGTTTGAGAAGTTGCGATCGCACTCATTTAATAACTTTCAATAATATGATCTAGCTTAACATTTTTCTCAACTATAAAATTAGGCTGTAGAAAAATTATAGCTTGATGCAATCAGATCAAACTGCTACGCTACATTATAAGTTAGCGGTATCTATCCTGAAGCTTAAGTTAGGTTATAAGGTCAAAATTCTAACAGGAGATGAGGAATTACAATCTTATGAACCTGCTAAATCTCCCTTAATTCCTCAGCGTAAGCAAAAGTAACCGTTTCCCTGTTCAAAATGTGGAAATCGGGTTGACACTTGTGAGCTAATAAGCTATCTTTATATTTAAAGTTGAATCCTCTAGGATTTTACTTTAAATATAATTAAAAATAAAACAATGTTAATTCGGTTTACTGTAGAAAATTTTCTATCCTTTAATGAAAGAACTGAATTTACGATGATTGCTTCT
Organism: Planktothrix tepida PCC 9214; assembly: GCF_900009145.1. Lineage (NCBI taxonomy): Bacteria > Bacillati > Cyanobacteriota > Cyanophyceae > Oscillatoriales > Microcoleaceae > Planktothrix > Planktothrix tepida. Next base: position 72,963 of record NZ_LN889803.1, on the reverse strand, counting down.
CCTGACGACAATCATCCTGATCATGTTGTTCAAGAGGATAACAAAAAATCTATTAGATTATTAAGAACTTCTTTAATTTATGGAGCTAGTAATTCTGGTAAATCTAACTTGATTAAAGCGATGAAATTTGCTCAAGATTTTATTGTAGATGGTGTTGATAAAAATAAAAATATAAAAGTTAGTCCATTTAAACGTGATCAAGATTCTTTAAAAAAGCCATCTCGGTTTGAATTTGAGTTTAGACATGATAAAAAACAGTATGCTTACGGATTTATCATTGATGCTACTCAAGTTTATGAAGAATGGTTATTTGAAATAGGTATTAATCAAGAAAAAAGCATTTATGAAAGAAATGGTAATGATTATCAATTCAACTTTAAACATTCTCTATTTAATAAAATAGAAGGTGAAGAAGAAAGCAGAATTAAATATGAATCTAAAAGTACGAGAGAAAATTTATTATTCTTAACTAATTCTAAAGAGCGGAGTATTACATATTTTGAAAATATTTATAATTGGTTCTCAAAGGTATTAACAATTTTATTCCCTGAAAGTAAATCTTTTGCACTTCCGTTACTGTTAAAGGACAATGAAAAATTATTGAACCAAGGTTTTTTTAAAAAATTTAATAAATTATTACAATCTTTGGATTTAGGAATAGAAAGAGTAGATATTAATGAGATTGATTTAGAAAAGTATGAGAGAATTCCACTAGAAGTTAAAGAAATGATTCAAGAAGAATTCCCTTATCATGATGAAACAGCTAATGCAATATTTGTTTTATCGAGAAATAAAGGGAGCAGTTTAATGATTCGATCTATTCCAGGTTCAAAAGCTTTAAAAGTTATGAAATTGGTTATAATTAAGTATGATAAAAATAAAAAAGAAGTTTTGTTTGAAATTGAAGAAGAATCAGATGGAACCCAAAGAATTATAGATTTAATCCCAATGTTAATTAAACTGTCTCAAGGCGATGCTGTTTTTGTGATTGATGAAATAGAAAGAAGCCTTCATGTATTGTTAGCACGGAAAATATTTGAGATTTTTCTCAATTTTGAAATAGAGAATCAAAATCAAAATGATAAATTGCATAATAGCCAATTAATTGCTACAACACATCAAGCTATTCTTTTGGATATTAAAGAACTTTTTAGAAAGGATGAAATTTGGTTTATTGAACAAGATAAACATGGACAATCAATTGCCTATTCTCTTGCAAACACCCAGGTAGAAAATTTAGATTTAGCTAAAGGTTATATTAACGGTCGGTTTGGAGCTATCCATTCTTTCCCAGAGATTAAAAATGATGAAGAACCAGTTTTGGCTAAATAAGGGATAAACGAATGCCTAGAGAAAGAAATGATTATCAACGAATAGTCCAAGATATTTCAGATGAGTGCAAGGATGGTAAGTGGAAAATTTATGTTATTGCAGCAGAAGGTGACAAGACAGAATATTTTTATTTTAAAGAACTCATTCAACAATACTGTTTACAGTTAAACAGAAAGAATATTAAGTTAAAATATCTTGATAAAACCTATTCTGGAGACTCTTCTCCTGCTGCTGTTTATGCACAATTAAAGCAATGTTATGATGAGCTAGTTAAAAAATATGATATCCAAGAGTATGATGAATTATGGATGATTATTGATACAGATGATTATAATAACCGTAAAGTTAAAATTCAGCAATTAATAGAACTCTGTCACGACAACACAAATTTTAAAATGGGATTGAGTAACCCTTGCTTTGAACTTTGGTTAATTCTCCATTTTGTAGATGCTGATACTCAATTGGGGAAAAGTAATAATTCCCAAAAATCTAAAACTAATAAAAAACGGAAAGTCAAACAACCTACAATCAGGGAATCCATTGAAAATGAAGGAATCAAAGGTAGACCTAAACTTTGTAAGAGGGTTCTTGATGATATCCACCCAGATAAATCTAAATCTAATTACTATAAAGAATTTATTAAAGGTAAGTATCTAGTTGCTGCAATTGAACGAGCTAGAAAACTAGGAGAGTGCCAGCCTACTGATGAGGATTTTCCTCAAAGAATCGGTACAATGGTTTATAAACTTTTAGAACAGTTTTCAGAATTATTTGAACAATTAGATTAAAGCTTCCATCCATTTATTCCGAACTCCAATAAATAAAGGGTACAGCATCGCCATACCCTCATTATTTTAATCCTTAAAATTCAGCAAACTATCCCTGTAGAGACGTTGTATACAACGTCTCTACGACTATTTATTTGGCTTTGGCAACGTCCATGACTTCATCTAACAACGTGCCAGATTCTTCCATTTTGCCAATATCCAGAATCGTTTTAATCACAGAGTCGGGGTTCAAACTCATGGAGTCAATTCCCAATTCCACTAAGAAGCGGGCAAACTCTGGATAATCGCTGGGGGCTTGACCACAAATCCCAATCTTGCGACCATATTTTTTAGCCGCTTTAATGGCAATCGTGACCATCCGCCGGACAGCTTCGTTGCGTTCATCGAAGATATGGGCAACTAAAGCCGAGTCACGGTCTAACCCTAACGTTAATTGGGTTAAGTCATTAGACCCAATGGAGAATCCATCAAACACTTGGGCGAATTCATCGGCGAAAATCACGTTACTGGGCAATTCGCACATCACATAGACTTGCAGCCCATTTTCACCCCGTTTCAGACCGTGTTTTTCCATTTCCGCTAACACTTTGCGACCTTCATCGGGAGTGCGACAGAAAGGAATCATCGGAACCACGTTAGTTAAGCCCATTTCGTCCCGAACCCGTTTCAGGGCGACACATTCTAACCCATAAGCTTCGCGGTAGTTGGGGTCATAGTAACGAGACGCACCCCGCCAGCCAATCATCGGGTTTTCTTCTTTCGGTTCAAACTGACGACCGCCTAACAAGTTGGCATATTCGTTGCTCTTGAAGTCGGACATCCGTACAATCACAGGATTGGGATAGAACGCCGCCGCAATCATGCCGATACCATGAGCCAGTTTATCCACAAAGAAGTCGGGTTTATTGGGATAAAGTTTGGTCAGGTCGGCAATTTCCCGTTTGACTAATTCGTCTTCGAGTTGGTCAAATTTCAACAATGCTAACGGGTGGGCTTTAATATGGTTGGCAATAATAAACTCAAGCCGCGCTAACCCCACACCATCGCAAGGAATACTGGATAAGCCAAAGGCTTCTTCCGGGTTCCCGACGTTCATTAAAATTTTCGTCCGCGTTTTCGGCAGATTATCCAGGACGGTTTCTTGAACTTCAAAGGGAACTAAGCCTTCATAAACGCGACCTTCTTCTCCTTCGGAACAGGAAACGGTAATTTCTTGTCCGTTTTTAATCACAGAGGTGGCATCCCCGCAACCGACAATGGCTGGAATTCCCATTTCACGGGCGATAATGGCGGCGTGGCACGTCCGTCCCCCAGCGTTGGTAACAATAGCGCTGGATTTCTTCATAATCGGTTCCCAGTCGGGGTCAGTCTTATTGGTGACTAACACTTCACCCGCTTGGAATTCATCAATTTTATGAACATCCAAAATCACTCGCGCTTTCCCTTGACCAATCATTTCGCCCACGGCGCGACCCCGTGACAGCACGTTACTGGTTCCTTTGAGTTTGAAGTTTTTCAGAACGGAACCGGATTTTTGCGATTGTACCGTTTCAGGACGAGCTTGGACGATGAATAATTGTCCGGTAATACCATCTTTTGCCCATTCAATATCCATCGGAGTGTAAGTACCCCGAACTTGCGAATAGTGGTTTTCAATAATACAAGCCCACTTCGCTAATTGCAGAATTTCATCGTCGTTAATACAATATTTTTCCCGCTCAGATTGAGGAACAGAGACGTTTTTCGTCAGTTTAGAACCGCCGATGTCATAGACCATCTTCAGTTCTTTAGTTCCTAAGCGTTTTTCTAAAATTGGACGGAAGCCTTGTAATAAAGTCGGTTTGAACACGAAATATTCATCGGGGTTAACCGCACCTTGAACAACGTTTTCTCCTAACCCATAGGCGGCTGTTACTAACGCGGCATTTTTGAATCCGGTTTCGGTATCAATGGAGAACATCACCCCAGAACTGGCGAGGTCAGACCGCACCATTTTTTGTACACCAACGGAGAGAGCTACGTTAAAATGATCAAAGCCTTTAATCGTCCGATAGGAAATTGCCCGGTCGGTGAAAATCGAAGCAAAGCATTTATGGCAGGATTCTAATACGCCTTCTTCGCCATAAACGTTTAAATAAGTTTCTTGTTGTCCGGCAAAACTAGCATCGGGTAAGTCTTCAGCCGTCGCGGAGGAACGAACAGCAACGTCTACATCGTTGGCATAACGTTTGCATTCTTCCTTATATTCTTCGCCAAATTGGTTGCAAAAATCCCCATCTGTACTGTAGCGTTCACAAAGTTTTTTATAAGCGCTGGTAATCGCTTCTTCTAAGTCGGCTGGAAACGGAGTGTCAAGGATTAATGAACGAGCTTGTTTGCCGCGTTGCCGCAAATTCGGCATATCCTCAACGTCGAGGTCTGCAAATAGTTCTCGTAGTTTTTTCTCTAAACCCGCAGACTCAATAAAATAACGATAAGCATAAGCAGTAGTCGCAAATCCATTGGGAACATTTACACCTTGGCGGGTGAGTTCTTGAATCATTTCGCCCAAAGATGCGTTTTTCCCACCGACTAACGGAATATCAGAAATTCCAACTTCATCAAACCAAAGTACAAAAGCTTTTTCTTTGGCTTCTGAATTTACTGTTCCCGTCGTTGCATAAGCGTCAACCATTTTTAAATTCCTCCAATTGGAATGACTGTTTTGTTAGAATTCAGTCAATCTTTATTGTTTATTTAAGTTCAAACTTAGGTCAGAATGTATTTATTTTTACCCGTACATTCTGAGTTAACTGGCTCTAAATCACTCGATACTCAATATGAATGTTTAGAACTTCTGAATCTTGAATCGGTGAACTTGGCAGTTCTTAAGATTTTTTTCCGTTTTTTCTCTCTAGGTGTGAACTTTCGGTCTCAACTGAGGGTTTGTTTTCCCTCTATCTCAAAGCGTACTACTTTCTATCGTGATTTCAATATAGGTTCCTTTAGCTCACATAGTTACCAAAAGTAAAAGATAGTTGCCATCTGGGAATTATAGGCTATTCTTAAAAAAGATTGAATCCTCAAGGCTCTTGGGATTAATGTTAACAAATGTTGCAAATGAATGTTACCCCTTGTCTCGAAAAACCAGATTTCGGTTCTGCAAGCTCCCAGAATAAAAATACTTGCCCGATTCAATATATTGTGCAAATCATCAGCAGCAAATGGTCAGTCTCAATTTTGCGGGAGTTACTAATCAGGAATTGTCGTACCCATGAATTTTTAGAGGCTTTACCCGGAATAAGTACGAAAACCTTGACAATTCGCCTCCGAGAATTAGAAAAATATGGTATTATTGAAAGGAAGGTCTATGCAGAAATACCCCCTCATGTTGAATATTCCTTAACCGATAAAGGCCGACAACTGCAACCTGTATTAATAGCTTTAAAACAAGCTGGAGAACAATTATTACAGCAAGAACCCTGTCACTGTTCCATCAAGCTTTAAAATCGGTGTCGGGTGTTGGCTGTCGGGTACCGAGTACCGAGTCTGTTACAGCAACGGACTATTGCTGTTAACAGTCTCGCTAAACCGTTCAATCCCTAATCGTAAAATTGATAATCCTAAAACGATTAAAAATAAAATTAATCCAATGGTACAAGCATAACCAAATTCTAATTGTTGGAAGCCTTGTTCATACAAATAATAAACAATCGTTTTAGAACTATTTCTTGGCCCTCCTTGGGTCATAATATACACTTCTTCAAACACTTTCGTTGAGGATATTGCTGAAATGACCCCCACTAAAACCATGTAAGGTTTCATTAAAGGTAAGGTAATATCCCAATGTTTTTTTAACCCATCAGAACCGTCAATCGTTGCGGCTTCATACAGTTCTAATGGAATTCCTTGTAATCCTGCTAAATAAATCACCATATAATAGCCTAAGCCTTTCCAAATCGTCACCGCCATCACACTAAACAAGGCGACATGGGGACTGGTTAACCAAGGAATAGGAGGAAAAGAAATAGCATTTAAAAGTTGATTTAAAAACCCATTTTCTGCATATAACCATTTCCACGCAATACCCGCCACCACCATTGAAATCACGACCGGAACATAATAGGCGGTTCTAAAGCCATTAATTCCGCGTAATTTTTGATTCACTAAAATCGCTAAAGCCAAGGGTGCAAAAACTAAAATCGGAACAACGATGATTAAATAAAGCAAGGTATTCTTTAAGGTTTCCCAAAATACCTCATCTGTCCATAACTGTTGAAAATTCTTTAACCCGACCCATTCTGGCGGTGTAAGTAAGTCATAACTAAACAAACTTAAATAAAATGCTTGTAACGCTGGCCAAAATACGGTTAAGGTCAGCATTAATAAAGCAGGAAATAAAAATAAATAAGGCGTTAAAACGGATTTAAACTTTAGCATATAGTACGGAACAGACAAGAGATTAGGTTTCCAGAAGCAGTTTAAATCTTTATTAGCTTCATGTCAAAATATAATTTGATTTTAAGTGCTACGCATTACAGTGGTAGAGACGCGCCATGGCGCGTCTCTACCAAATCCTGAAACTCATTCCCTATTCCCTATTAATCAGATTTAAGTTGAGAAAATAACTCATCCCAATTTTTTGATGCTGGACTATCCAGTTCTGCTTTAACTTCAAAAGTCGTATTACAAGCTTTCGGTTGAGTTAAAGCTTGGATACATAATTCAGCAATATCCTCTCGACTGACTTGTCCTTTAATTGTGTCTCCTTTGTCAACTATTAACGCAGAACCTCCGGGTTGTTCTGTTAATGCACAGGGACGAATAATTGTATAGGGAATACCACTAGAACGAATCACCTCTTCTCCCCGTAATTTCCAGGTTAAAATCCCCCCTAATTGTTCATTTAAACGCACCGCCGGAGGTTCTTCTTCTAAATTTAATCCGGGTTTTCCTGGACGAGTTACCCCCGCCGAGCTCACCTGAACAAATCGAGGTAAAACGGTTCCACCGTAGGCCTTAATCGATTCAATTTCTAATTGAAAAAGTCCGGGTTCAAATTTGGGATTTAATGCGCCATCATATTCAAATTTACTCAACATTAATTGTAAGGAAAATACCTGACTGGCATTAAAAGGTTTTCCTTCATTTAAAGTTTTAGCACGAAACACCGGAATTAATTTATCAAAAGGAATCCGAATGGTAATAGGAATATTGTACACCGTATCAAACGAATAACAATATCCTACACTATCCCAACCTTCATTACAGCGAATAATAAATTTATAGCGTTTTCCATCGCCTTTAACCCGTAATTCAATCCCTTGATAATCATATAAATTTAAAGGAGGTTCAAAATTGCGGGTTCGCACGGAAACAAACCCCCCAGAATTCGCTGTTGAAACATATCCTGTAAACAATGCGCCATCTGGTGTTAACTTTAACGAACTTTCACTAATACCCCCCATGACAATATCATCTAATGCCCCCCAAATTTCCTTAACATCTTCAGCAGGTTGGGTAAAATCAAACAAAATTTTATCCCCAGCATTTCTCAGGGTTCTAGGTACTGCATTAATTAAATTTTGAATGCCTTTATATTCCACTAATTCCGGTACATCAACCACTTCCGGCATATAAAACTTAATTCCCTGATAATATTTTTCGCGGTTCGGCGTATCTCCTTCAACGGGTTGGACTTTTGTACCACTACAACAAATAATCCCATTAATATCTTGAAAGACAGCAGGCGTTAAGGTTTCAGGAAGGGTTAAATCTGCTTCAATTAATTCTACCGAATTTCCTAAGATTGTTCTTCCTCTTTTAGCATCCCGAACTAAACAACGCACTTTAATGCCTTGTTGTTGTAACCGTTGAACCACTCGTTTTCCCACTCCCCCCGTGGCACCCACGACTAATATAATATTGGGTTTTTCTTGCCGTTTTTTTGCCCCTCCCCCTAATAAATTTTGTATCCAGTTAATATTGCCAATAAAGGGAATAACCTTAAAATAAGCCAGGGTTTTCAGGAACCGACCCCCATCCCATTGTCCTTTTTGTGGTTCTGTCATTGCCTTCTCCGTATAATTTTGTTAAGGAACTGGTGTTATAGATTAAGATATGTAACAAATTTAATGGTAACAGAAGAAAGCCAAAGTTGCTCAAGGTCTTTGAAAAGGGGAACTAAAGCGGGTACATAGCCAAAATGAGAATAACGAGCTTCACCTTCCCCAAGAATAAACATCTGTGTTAAGGTATCTCTTGAATAAATTTAGCCAATGACAATGGAAAGTATAGATTTAGAAACAGCGATCCCCGTTGGACTTGCTTTATTGATTATTATTGGTAGTTTCTTAATGATGTTTACCAATTTTTGGACAACCGCTTTAAAAAACAAGAAATAGTCAACCATAGACATTAAGGAGGAGGACAGAAATTAATCTCCAAAAACTCATTTCATCAATCATTTGATAGAAATTGTGACGGTTCTGTAAAATCAAAAGGAACAGAATATTTCACAAATTCAATAAAGACGCTATAGTGTAGAAGCCCAAAACAGAAAAATTATTCAATTCCCGATCTCAAACAGCAGAAAAAGAAGAGTTTTGATCATGATGGATTTCACAACAATTGCTGAGTTCTCTCGAAATAACTGTTTAGGAATTTGTGCTTTTTTAGTGCCGTTTAATTTACTGGCTACCTTACAAACCCTAATTTTTATCGGTTTAAATCGTCCTCCATCTCAAATTTTGTTAATTTCTGGGTTTGCTAGTTTATATTCAGGATTGATGGTACTGCACGTTTTCACCTGGTTTATGATTGGTGTCGTGATGATTCCTACCTATGTTTTATTACTCTTGGGAACAACGTGTTTAATTATTAATATTTGGGCAGTTCAATTTCCTAAAAGTTTAAGATATATTATTGGACAAATCGTTTTATGGGTTCAAAAAATTATGGGTAGAATTCAAACTGTAGCCTTCAATTAAATTCATGGAATCTACGCCAACCCTATACCCCAAAATCTTACCCCCAGGACTTCTCCGCCGCGTTCATCATCTTGCATTAAATGTTGTTGACTTACAAAAATCTCGCGATTTTTATGGTACAATATTAGGGTTACATGAATTAGTTGGGGATGAAGTTCCCAGTACCTTAAAAGGTCTTGTTGAAACGGGAAAAGTCGCTAATTTTATTACCCCTGACGGGACAGTCATTGATTTATTTGCTGAACCGGATTTAAACCCCCCTGATCCTGATCCCAAAAAAGCGTTTACCCGTGTGAATCATTTAGCCTTTGATATTCCAGCAGAATTTTTTGAGCAAGCGGTAGAAGTCTTGCAGTCAAATTCTATTCTCATTGATCATGGCCCCGTCACCCGACCCACTGGACGTGGCATTTATTTCTATGACCCCGATGGTTTTATGATCGAGATACGTTGTGATCCTTCATCCTAACCCCAAAATTTGGTAGAATCCGTCTTGTCAGAGCAAATTGATTCGCTGAAAAAAGAATCCCCAGCCCAGTACATAGCTTGGCGGGGGAGTGTCAAAAATACCGTTGTTGTTGCGATTTGAATAACCTAAACGCCGTTTTCTTAATCTGCCTGCGGGTATAAATTTTCAAATCTCACAATTTTATTGTATCAAACATAACGCGATTTTTTTACAAAACTTCACTAAGTCCCTGAAACCATCTCCTTAACTGCCTCTGGCTTGTTGAATTTGTTGATTGTACATTGAGCGTAACACACGAGCGGGATCAACCCAACGGCCACTATATTTGACACCCCAATGAAGGTGAGGGCCTGTTGTCCGTCCCGTCATTCCCACTCTGGCAATTCTCGTCCCCGAAGGAACTTGCTGACCTTCCCAAAGTTGAATACCCCCTTCTCGGTCAATAAAATAAGTTCCTTGACTGGTTTTTTCCACAGTCCCTTGAACGTGACAATAAATATGTTCCCATTGGCCAGACTGAATGGCAATCCCGTTACCACAACGACCATCTTGCCACACTTCCACAACCGTTCCTTGCCACCAATTGCGAATATAACTGCCTTCAGGGGCTGCCAAATCTAAACCATAGTGAAACCCTTCCCCCCGATAGCCAAAAGGAGAGGTATATTCTTGAAAATTTTCAACGGGAAACGATGCTCCTGACCAGTTTAAACCCGTTGCTACTTCAGTCGGTTGAGCTTTGGCGAACTGTTGTTTCCATCCCAACCCTACCAAACTCACACCCATTAATCCCGCTAATAACAGAAGTGTGTGGGGACGCAAGAATTTAGATTTTGTCATTCAGGTTTGACTCCTCAATCACCAAGAAGGGTTTATTAATCGGATTTTGCCTAATTTTTCCACTCAAAAAAACACTATCTCAGGGTGTTCACTAAAACTCAACTTAAATACTTTATACAACAGATGCTCCCTGGTTCTAAGCTCACTGAGAACATTTGCCGAGGGTTCAGGGTGTATTGTACTAGATTTTGGTTAAAGTTCGTCAATAGAATCAGGAGACAGGAGGACAACGAGAAGAGCCCTCCTGTTTCCTTGTATCATTGATTAAGCATTGGCTCCTTTGCCAAAGAATTTCGGAGGTTCAGCTAAAGTATAAATTTCTGTTTCAGAGGCGATCGCATCGCGTAAATGTTTGGGTACTTGTAACATTCCTAACATCGTTGTCCCATCAAACATCCGTAATCCTCCGATGGTTTGGTCTTGCAACAGTTGATCCACCGTGTCGGGGTCAGGACGGGTATTAATCGGTTGGTTAGAAACGATAATGAAACTCCAGGGACTTCCGTAGGTGGAAATATAACTGGTATAAGAGTGAACCTGGGGAAATACCGTTTTCAGAGTATTCACCAAACGAACGTGCAGTTTCATTTCATTGGGGGAAACCGGGCCAGCTTGAATCACCCCATAACCATCGGGAGTTAAAATTTGCTGAATTTTTTCAAAATATTCTTTGGTAAATAATTTGAAGGATGGCCCCTCTTCAATGGGATCGGATAAATCCGAAATCACAATATCCCATTTTTCCTGAGTCTGCTCTAAAAAGTCAATCGCATCCCCGATAATCAGTTGGGTGCGGGGATCATCAAAAGCATTTTGGTGCATTTCTGGCAGATGTTGTTTACAGGCTTCCACCACATCTCCATCCAGGTCAATCATGGCAACACATTCAATAGTTTTCCAACGTAAAACCTCTCGAATCGTTGCCCCTTCTCCTCCCCCCAAAACCGCAACTTTTTTGGGAGAACCGTGATAGACCGAAGCGACATGAACTAAGGGTTCGTGATAGAGAAATTCATCTCCCGTACAAGATTGCCATTTACCATCGAGAACCAAGGCTTTTCCATAAGCACCCGTTTCCACAACATACATATCTTGATACGGGGTTTTTTTATACGCTAATACTTGGGTAATTCCATGTACATAAATATCCCAAGGTGTGATATACTCGCTTACCCAAAAATCAGCTTTTAGTTCACTACCCGACATAATCACTTCTCCTGGAAATATACAGATCCAATGTTCTAGGGTAGAACATTCTGGAGCTACCACAAAATATTAAATGTCCCTTAACTGAAGCTTAATTTTATTGTCTCTAATTCTTAACCATTGTTCGTTTACGCCAAGCTGTATAAGGAATGGAAACAATCGCAGCAATTAAGGCATAGGTAATCAGCGTATCGATAATGCCACTTTTGATAAAATCTAAATTGGGGAAATTCAAGCTAACCAGTAGAACCGCTAAACCCGCATTCCGAGTTGCGGTTGCATAAGCTAGAACTGTTCTTGTTTCCGGTTTCGGCCCACCCAAAACATGACCACAGACCAGCGAAGCAATCGAGAGCAAACCCATTACCAAGTAAGCAATAAATCCGGCATTGAGAACTTTTTCTAGGCTGACGGCGAGCAGGATAATTAGAGCCAGCAAAAGCATCAATTTGGCAATTTTGTTGACGGGTTCTACCCAATCTTCTGCTAACTGGGGTACATATTGAGCCAGTAAAACGCCGATTCCCATGGGTAACACCTGAGCAAACAACACTTGGTTAGCAATGTCTTGTGGGGATAACCAGGCTTGATTCGGATAGAACTGACTCAGAATAGCAGCCGTTAAGGGGATACTAACAATGGCTAGAACGCACACCGTAAACTGTAAACTAGCAATAAACTTTGGCTGTCCCCCAGCTTTTATACTCTTAAAGGGAATCATGGGCGCACCGGGACAGGCTATCATTGCCCCAATACCAATGCGTTGTGCCACGGTTAAACCCGGAATGAATACGGTTAAGGCTCCCAATAATGGCACTGCAATTAACACCGAGAGTAGCGATCGCAACAGGAGAGACGGTTGCTTCCAGATCCAGACGACATCCTCAATTTTCCAATGAATTGCCATAGAAAACATCAGAACAAAGAGGGTTAATTTGGCATAATTAATAAATATTGTCTTGATCAGGGCAACGGTGGGATTGACAGATACAGTTTGGTCAGAGACACCGGGGACTTTTTGAGCAACTTCAACCTGATTACTTCCTTGGCGATAGACCACTGTTCCCCCCTTGACAATAGTTAACTCTGAAGAACCCAACGGACTAATCAACACGATATATTGTTGATTACCGATCACAGCAACGTATTTAATCGGATCTTTTGTAGGGTTTTTAGCCAGAGTAATAGAAACAGGTATTTTTTTAAGGGTTAGGGTTTTGTTTTCCTTGTCATAGATATTGACATAAGCTTTATTTTCTTCTCGAAATACTCTCACCACATAACGGTCATTTTGAAACAATAAAGCTGTATCTGAGGTAGGAATCTGAGGCGACGCACTTGGGGGCAGTTGATCGGAAGTTGGTGCTGGAGACTGGGCGATCAATTCCTGAGAATAGGCATTCTGAGTAATGGCAGAGGATGTGAGTGTCCCTGAGTACAGGGTCACTGCCAAGATCAGTGTAAACAGGGCAAGAAAACGGATCAGAAAAACCGGACGAGAAACTCTTTTAGAAATAAGAGGGGATTTCCATAAAAACATAAATTTAGCTGTCCTGGGTACTGAGGATCAAAAGTAACTGCTGGTACAAGTGTCGGGATAATAAATTCTGAAAACCTTGATGGAGTTAGATTATAGCTTTAATATTATCAGCCCTATTAGCAAGAGAACGCCAAAATCCTCACATTCAGTACGCAAGAGGTTCATCTCAGTATGACAGTTTGTCCTATTTCTTCTACAAACTATTTCCTTTTAAAATTGCATCCTTCTTAGGGCTTAATAGGGTTTCCCCTATGTAAAGTAAAAATGTGTTTACGACAGATTTGTTTAACTCAAATTTGTGAACAGCAAGCTTTATCATATTGAGTTTATTTTGTCAATTCTAATTAACCCTAAAAAAAACTATCCCCTCGGTAATAACCGTTTCCTGAGACTGTTAAAGACTTTTATAAAAGTAAAATAAGGGGTTGAGTAAATCTCTATCTTTAACTAGATGAAATAAGGGTTCAGAGACGGTATAAAAAGATTCCTATTTTCCCATCCCAAGGAGGTCAAAAGACCCTTTTATCGGTAGAATCTACCTTTGGGGGTCAGTATAAATTCTCCCTCTTGAAATAAGTCTAAACTTTCCTTAATTTTTAGCAAATCATGAACAGAATGTTGCATACTAAAAAGTGACAAACAAATTCTGCCTGACTGCCTAATGAACACTAAGACCGTAAACTATGCTCCTATGGCTCCTGTGCCTCATTGGGATGCAAAACTCTACGACAGTCATCATAGCTTTGTCTCTAACTTAGCCGTAGATCTATTGGAATTGCTTGATCCCCGTATAGGAGAGCAGATTCTTGATCTCGGTTGTGGCACAGGTCATCTGAGCTATAAAATTACAAACACTGGGGCTGAAGTGATCGGAATTGACAAGGCTTCAACGATGATTAAACGCGCTAGTCAAACTTACCCCGGTCTAAATTTTTTAGTGGCAGATGGAGCTAACTTAACCTGGACTGAACAGTTTGATGCAGTTTTCTCGAATGCAGTTTTACATTGGATTCAACAACCTGAAAAAGTTGTGGATGGGGTTTGGCGTGTCTTAAAACCCGGCGGGCGTTTTGTTGCAGAATTTGGAGGCAAAGGGAATATTGATACCATTATTGCCGCAATTTATGCAGCGTTAGATGCGGCTGGATATCCTCAAAACAAAACCTTAAATCCTTGGTATTTTCCGAGTATTGCTGAATATGGAATGCTTTTAGAATCACAAGGCTTTCAACTCAAGTCAGCAACATTAATGGAACGTCCAACTCCATTAAATGATGGAGACAAAGGGTTAAGAAATTGGCTGAAGATGTTTGCCGGAAATTTCTTTGAGGGGATTCCCCTTTCTAAACAACTAAATATTATTACTGATATCGAAACTCGCTTGCGCCCCAAATTATTCAAGAATGGCTCTTGGATTGCGGACTATAAGCGGATTCGCATTGTCGCCACTAAAAATAAGGAGTGAACCCCATTAGCGATTGCTGAAGAACAGGGAAGTTGATGGTTAAGTGTTAACTGTTGATCAAAAGAGGAGTCAGGGGTCAACAGTTAACACTTTGGCGTGATCTTAGTCGAACTCTGTCTCTCCTCTTCTCCCTTTTAAGATCAGTTGGGTGTATGTTCTAAAACCCGTTTAAGAACTTGTTGATAGGCAGATTCAACATTTCCTAAATCTCGACGAAAACGGTCTTTATCCAAAACTCGACGGTCGGGGTCTGTTTCCGATTGATCCCATAATCGACAGGTATCAGGACTAATTTCATCGGCCAGTACCAGTTGACCATCCGAGGTCATCCCAAATTCTAATTTAAAATCAACTAACGTAATCCCACATTCATTAAAAAAGTCAGAGAGAAGTTGATTAATTAGTAAGGATAACTGGGTGATTTGTTCTAATTGCTTTGGCGTTGCTAACTTCATTAATAACAGGCGTTCATGAGTTAATAACGGATCACCTAATTCATCATTTTTATAGCAAAATTCTACTATTGGCGGTTCAATCACTGTCCCAACAGCAATTCCAGTTTGTTTACATAAACTTCCCGCCGCTATATTCCGAACAATGACTTCTACTGGAACAATGTTTACCCGTTTCACCCGCATTTCATTAGGTGCAGGACAATCAATATAATGGGTGGGAACGCCTTGAGCTTCTAACTGTTGAAACAGATGGCTAGAAATAGCGGTGTTAATTTCCCCTTTGCCTCGAATTGTCCCACGTTTTTGGGCATTAAAAGCCGTGGCATCATCTTTGAAGTAGGCGAGTAAGATTTCCGGGTCATCCGTTGCATAGATAATTTTTGCTTTGCCTTCGTAAAGCTTTTCAGGAGTAGACATAGAAATATGGAGTTTAAACGTTAAATACGGCTTATTGATAAATCAGATCTACCTTAATTTTAACCGAGATAGCTACTTTTGCTGTGATAATAATTCCTACTCTTTTTCAAGACTCACCCGATAAATGGCATCAGCAACTCGACTGACATCTACCATTTCTTTAACGTCATGAACTCGTAAAATATCCGCAGAATTCCCAATAGCTGCCACACAAGTTGCCGCCGTTCCCCAAACCCGTTGTTTCGGGTCAGGTTGGTTTAAAAGATGACCAATAAAACTTTTGCGAGACGTTCCCACTAAAATGGGACAATCGAGCGATCGCAACTGGGTTAAATTTCTCAATATTTTTAAATTTTGGACACCGGTTTTAGCAAAACCAATTCCCGGATCAATGATAATATAATCTCTAGGGATTCCTTGATGAATAGCAGCTTGAATTCGTTCTTCTAAAAATTGTCTTAATTCTCCGATTAAATCCTGATAATCCGTTAAAGTTTGCATCGTTTTCGGTGTTCCTCGAAGGTGCATTAAAATAATAGGAACGTTTAATTGAGCCACCACCGACAACATCTTCGGATCAAACATTGCACCCGAAATATCATTAATCAGATCTCCTCCGGCTTGAACGGCTGCTTGAGCAACTTGGGAGGAAGTTGTATCAACAGAAATGGGAATATTAGCTAACAGTTCATCCGAACTCTTTCTAATCGCTTGAATCAGGGGAATTACACGGTTTAATTCTTCCTTTAAACTAACAGTTTCCGCACCGGGTCGAGTAGATTGTCCGCCAATATCAATGATATCCACTCCGGCTTCCACCATTTTTTGCGCTTGGTTGAAAGCCATCTCTAAACTATTAAAATCTCCCCCATCACTAAAACTATCTGGGGTAATATTCAAAACCCCCATAATATAAGTTCGCTTCCCCCATTGAAAACAAGTTTCTCTAAGGGTTAAAGGGTTAAGAACAGCCGTCATAATTTTTATAATAGAGAATAGGGAACAGGGAACAGGGAACAGAGGGGAAAAGGAAATGGGGAATAGGCATTCTTGCAATGGGAAAAATATAAATTTAATGGGTAAACGCTTTGACTGATAACTGATAACTGATAACTGATAACTGATGACTGATAACTGATTACTGATAATTAACAATTCGGGCAAAACTTTCAGGTTGTAAACTTGCCCCTCCTACTAATGCCCCATCAATTTCTGGCTGTGCCATAATATCATCAATATTATCCGGTTTGACAGAGCCACCATATTGAATGGTTACATTAGGATTGATTAATTTACTGCGAATTAAACCAATCACACGATTAGCTTCTGTGGTTTCACAAGTATCCCCGGTTCCTATTGCCCAAATCGGTTCATAAGCAATCACTAAATTGTTTTGATCAACCCCGATTAAATCCTTTTCCAACTGAGAGAAAATCACACGTTCTGTTTCTCCAGCATCTCGTTGTTGTTTCGTTTCTCCTACACATAAAATTGGCGTTAACCCATGACGTTGAGCCGCTCTGAGTCGCCAATTTACCGTTTCATCAGTTTCGCCAAAATATTGACGTCGTTCACTGTGACCCACAACAACATAGCGGATGCCAAATTCTAGTAACATCGGGCCAGAAATTTCCCCCGTGTAAGCTCCAGAATCTTCCCAATGTATGTTTTGAGCACCGAGGAGAATTCGACTCCCATGTAAACTTTTGGACATCATCCCCAAGGTGGTAAATGGTACACAAAGTACCACTTCCCGGTCTTCCGAGGTTTCATCTAAATGACTGGTAAACCCTTGCAGAAACTCTTGAGCTTCTGTTTGGGTTTTAAACATCTTCCAGTTACCCGCAATAATGACTTTTCTCACCGCTAATGCAATTAACCTTAAACACAATAAAAATGTCACCCTTCAGTTTAAAGCGTTACGGGACATTTTTATCGTCGGAACTTGACCGTCAAGACAAGAGTGCGGAGTGTAGAGTGCGGAGTGCGGAGTGCACAGAAAAGAGTCAGAAGTTAATAATTTCCCCATCTCCCCGTCTCCCCGTCCCCCCGTCTCCCTTTTTCCCCATCTCCCCGTCCCCCCATCTCCCCGTCCCCCCTATTGGCCAAATTCCAATCGGGCTTGTTCCACAAGTTCTGCGGTAACAATACCTTGTTCTGCTTCTCTGGCTAGTTGTTCAATCCGTTGTCTAGCTTGAGTCCGAACAAAATAGGGGATATTTTTCAATTTGGCTTTGGCTTCAGGAAGCCACTGAAGTTCACCGAAATAATCAGCGTTAGACATAAACTTAACAGTTACTTTGGGATCATGTCTTTATTTTACTCATGGGGTTGAAAGGGGTTCAAGGATTTTTAGACATTGACGAATCACCCCAATCGTGACCGCCGGAAGTTCTAAATGGGGAGTTAATCCAACATTATCTATTTTTTGAAAAACTTTAATCGCCGTTGGATTTAAGTTAGCTAACCGTTGGCCAGTTTCGGGACTGGTAAAAGCGGATTTTTCACCCCAAAGAATAGCTGTTGGTGTAATCAGTTGAGTCATATACAATGATAAATCAAAACACAAATCACCCCCCACAAAAGACAAAGCTGCGTATTCGGCATTGGGTTGTTGAGCCGATTTTAAATAAGCGTCTACAATTTCGGGATAAATTCGATTGGGTTCAGCAAATTGACGGCTTTGCAGAAAACTTTGAATTCCGCCACTATTGGCAATTCCCGTAAAATACAAAATCCGATCTAAAATGGGTGTTTTCACAATTTGGCTGAACAATGTGCGTCCATAATTTTCTCCAAAATCCGATAATCCTGAAGGAGTTACTAAAATCAAAGATTTGAACAAGTCGGGACGTTGAATGGCGACTCGAATTGTAAATGCTGCCGTTAGAGAAGAAGCAATGACTGTAGCTGGAGGTGAACAGGTTTGTTCTAAAAACTCAGTAATGGTCGTGAGATAATCCTCAATTTTATAAGTTTTTGCCGGATGTTCTGAACGACCCCACCCGATTAAATCCGGGGCTAAAATTCGGTATTCATCTACAAAAGCCGGATAAACTTTTGACCATTCATAAGCAGAAGAACCTCCCCCAAATCCATGTAAAAAGACTAACGGAGGTAATGTCGCAGAAACTTCATTCAAATTCCAAGGTGAACCCTCGGCGGTGTAATACACCATTCTGCCTAAAGATGTCACCATTGAACGCTGACCAAATCCATTCGGTTCAAACATAATTGACCTCTGCAATAATTACGGCGTTGAATGTCGGGTGAAACAGAATACAGCAGTGATTCTTTCCCCCCTCCTCCTCTTTTCCCCCTCCCCCTCTCCCCTTGTCCCCTTGTCCCCTTGTCCCCTTGTCCCCTTGTCCCCTTGTCCCCCTCTCCCCTTCTCCCCCTGCTCTTTTCCTGATTTCCCCTCCAAGCCTTTGTAGGATCTAGTTAATCCTAAATCTGGGTTTGCAAACAGTCTGGGCTGGTTTATAATGAGGGGTGACACCCCTCATGGGTTAAACCCATCTTTTAAGGGCAACTGATTTAAGGATCTCAGTCTGTCAATCCAGTTGTACTCCCCCAAAAGATAGCAGTTTGACACCAGAATGGTTCAATAACCCTGTTCTATCAATTATTTGGTTGTGGGTAACTATGAAAAACTTTATGGTAGACGAAGACTTTCCGGCTGTTGATTTTATTCAATCCTTAGAGTTAGAAACTTCTATGGATTGCGAATCTAATTCATCTGAAATTATTGTTTATCCTCAACGAGAAGACCAAAATATCGATCCAGAATTTACCGTTAAAGCCTCAACCGAAATTCGATTAGCTTTAGAAGAATTAAATTGTTTTGAAGTTGTTGAAAATCAATTCCAACATTGGGGAATTACGTTTCATAATGCGATCGCTTTACAACCCTCTAATCCCGCTTTTGTCTTAAAACCTGCCACAACAGTTATTATGGGCGCACCCAAAGGGGGAGTCTTAGAAATTAACTTTAAATATCCCATTCAGCAAGTCTTGGGACTGATTACCAGTTCTCACGCTACCGTTTTATTCGCCTATGATGCCGAAGGTAACAAAGTAGCAGAAACCCGGATGAACGTCTCTCCTCATCTCAATACCGATTCCCTAAATTTCCCTAATGCTCAATTAGAATTAAGCGAATTAAATATTAACAAAATTATCTTTGAAACCTTTGATGGTCAATTGATTTTACATCATCTTCAGGTGAAATTCTAACCCTTAATTCCTCAAAATCCCTTCGGTGGTTTTCGGGTTCCAAAATTTGTAACCCTGCTAATAACGCTTCACGCACAAGGGGTTCATTTTCTTGGTATAACATTAATTGAAAATACTCAACAATATGAGTTTGATTAATGCCTTGAAAGGACTGAAGAGTCGGTAAAGGTTGCCACCGTTGCGCCTCTAATAATAATTGTCGATTTCCTGAACGTTGGGGAGAATGCTGAAAGGAATCAGTGATTTGATGCACAGCAATCAAGCGTTTCAGGGGATTATCTTGAGTTAAATCTCCCAACCATTGGTTCAGTTGAGATTGAACGTTATTATATTTTTGTTGATACCATTGCCACAAAATCAAGCTTAAAATTCCCAAAATCCCTAAATTTTGTCCGATTAGACTTAAAGCCATTTCAGGACTTTCAGCACTTGTCCAAAGGGATAGAGAAATATAGAAGAAAATACAAGAACTGACCCCACTACCAACCGTCAAGAACAACTGACGCTGAGAAGGTTCCAACCGTCGATACCAGTTCCACCCCTGGAAATTAATCGGAAGTTCCCGCAGATGGTAAACCCAAGCCATTACCCCCACAGCCAAAGCCGTTGAAAATAAAAGTTTACTATTCCACCATCCCCAAATCCCGAAACCTATTAGCAGGAATAACCAAGTTTTCAAGCGTTCAGACCGACGTTGGCCTAACCGCTTCCAAGGTTTAACAAGACGAGTGAATTGCAAGGGGGGTGTCAGGGAAAAATGCTCAGACGGAATAACCGTCCGATTCCTAGAATATAATAGCCTTTGGACTTGATGCAGGACGTGTTGACTCTGAGTTGATAGGCTAATCCGAATTAGCTGAAGATGATCAAGAGTTTTACTGACTTTATCCATACTGAACATCCAAACCAAAGTATTGTATTATGTGATCTCAAATTTGATCTAAAATTAGAGTGGTATTAACGATAGTTTATGTCATTCTGTCGCATCATTTCGGATTGATACAAGATCAACCTCGGTTAAGATAGGATGGATCTTAACTTTGAGGCTTTCAATTAAGTTTTTCCACCAAAACTTAATCCGAATCAACCTAACCCACTCAACCGCCTAACTCCAACGAGTAATAACACCTATGTCTAATCTACAAAACCAATTCACGGTTCATTTTTGGGGAGTAAGAGGGAGCATCGCGTGTCCGGGTTCGGAGACCGTGCGCTATGGCGGAAATACGCCCTGTATCGAAATGCGAGTGGGTACGGAACGATTGATTTTTGATGGAGGTACGGGGTTACGAGTCCTGGGACAATCCCTCCTGGCTCAAATGCCGGTTACTGCCCATTTATTTTTTACTCATTATCATTGGGATCATATCCAAGGATTTCCCTTTTTTGTTCCGGCTTTTATTAAAATTAATACGTTTTATATCTATGGTACAATTGCTCCCGATGGTTCAACGGTGCAGCATCGTTTAAATGATCAAATGCTCCATCCTAATTTTCCCGTTCCGTTACAAATTATGGGAGCCGACTTAAAATTTGTCGATATTTCGGTAGGCAATTCGATTAATATTAGTAATGAAATTACCGTCGAAACAGCGTTATTAAACCATCCAGGTGAAGCGGTGGGGTATCGAGTTAACTGGCGAAACTATTCAGCCGCTTATGTCTCGGATACAGAACATTTTCCCGATCACTTAGATGAAAATGTATTATTTTTAGCTCGGAATGCTGATGTTTTAATTTACGATGCTACCTACACGGATGAAGAATATCATGCCGAAAAAACCAGTAAGGTAGGTTGGGGACATTCCACTTGGCAAGAAGCTGTTAAAATCGCTAAAGCCGCCAAGGTAAAACGGTTAGTCATTTTTCATCATGATCCGCTTCATAATGATGATTTTATGGATAAAATTGGCGAACAAGTTGCCGAACAGTTTCCCAATAGTTTAATCGCGCGGGAAGGATTATCAATTCAGTTAAGTTCTCCCTTGAATGCCATCAATCCTACACAAGTACAAGCTGTTACCGGAAATTTGTAAGGGTTTCACCATTCGATAATCTCTGAACTTTTATGAGAATTAATGACTTCTAATAACGAACCATTTGATAAATCACTTACTACAGTAACATAGATATATTCTTCATAACGAATGGTGTAATTCCTTTAATAGTTCTAACTTAAGAATAACAAAACCTTCTTTTTCTTGGCAACTGAACACCGTAATATTCGGGAGGTTGAGCAAGACTTCCAAATCATTTTTGTCATTATATGGATGCTGCCAAGAAACTTGAGATTGAATTAGAAAGCATCCTGCTGCAACCGGAATTCGACAGCTACCGTAAAGTTTTCAAGGAAGAGGATTCCGGCGACCAGAAAAAATTCCGGCGGGCAGGTTCAGCACTTTGTCGGGAGCAACTATTCCTATGGTCACTGCGAGTCATTGAACGAAACCGCTCACCGTTCCTTGGAACTGAACTCGGTCAAAAGCTGCGGGGATACCTGGAACTAAAAATCTCAAAGGGCAAACACCGGAGCAAGGCTAGGGCTTCTTTAATATCCAAAGTAGCTGAAATGCTATTCGATGCCCTCCTTAAAGAGATTGTTAAATAATCAATAATAAACCAACACCCTCTGGATTCCACCAGGGGGTTTTTAATATCCACACAGAAAAACGTCTAAAATGATCAATAAAGATGTAAGTTAATTAGGAAAAGGTAGCGCGTGGTTGTCAAGCCAGACTGGTTGCGAGTTAAGGCCCCTCAATGGGAGCGCGTTGGAAACGTTAAAGGAATTTTGCGGGATCTCGGCTTAAACACCGTTTGTGAAGAAGCCTCCTGTCCTAATATTGGAGAATGCTTCAACGCCGGAACTGCCACATTTTTAATTATGGGGCCAGCTTGTACCCGTGCCTGTCCCTACTGTGATATTGATTTTGAGAAAAAACCCCAACCCCTTGACCCGACAGAACCGGAACGATTAGCGGAAGCAGTACGACGCATGAACCTGAATCATGTGGTGATCACGTCTGTTAACCGGGATGACCTAAGCGATGGCGGTGCGTCTCAATTTGTCCGGTGTATTGAAGAAGTGCGTGCTGTATCTCCCCAAACCACCATTGAAGTGTTAATTCCTGATTTGTGTGGCAATTGGGACGCTTTGGAACTGATTTTACAAGCGAAGCCGGAAGTTCTCAACCATAATACCGAAACGATTAAACGGCTGTATCGTCGAGTTCGTCCTCAAGGAGATTATCAACGTAGTTTGGAATTATTAAAGCGATCGCGACAACTCACCCCAGAGGTTTATACCAAATCAGGAATTATGGTGGGACTGGGTGAAACCGATGCAGAGGTTCGAGAAACCATGCAGGACTTACGGACTGTTGATTGTGATATCTTAACCTTGGGTCAATACCTACAACCGAGTCCTAAACATTTGCCCCTAGTGGAGTTTATTCCACCAGAACAATTTAAGGCTTGGCGAGAGTTTGGCGAGTCTATCGGGTTTCTGCAAGTTGTTGCGTCTCCCTTAACTCGGAGTTCCTACCACGCAGAACAAGTTCGAGGGTTAATGGAAAAATATCCGCGTTAGTTTAAGTTTCGATAACACTGGGTAGAGACGAAATATTTTACATCTCTACCTAATAATCTCTTCTATACCGTTTATCCGTTTTCTCAGAGTGATCCTAAATATGGCTTTCTTTCGTCAATATATTGCCCCGTTGATTGTTGTTTTAATA
Source organism: Planktothrix tepida PCC 9214 (assembly GCF_900009145.1). NCBI lineage: Bacteria > Bacillati > Cyanobacteriota > Cyanophyceae > Oscillatoriales > Microcoleaceae > Planktothrix > Planktothrix tepida. The sequence continues at coordinate 49,510 of NZ_LN889803.1, read as the reverse complement.
TTTCTCTTTGCTCTGTTTGTCGTCAGTGCGAGAATTTTCCTCCCAGAAGATATGATGGCTCCTGCACCCATCAGTACCATTCTAGGTTCTCCGATATTGACTCAATCTTCTGTTAATAATCCCCGTGTCTGAGGTTCTAATTCCCGGTTATAGTCTGCGTCAAGGATCACGGTTGGATCGGGCATTATTGCTGAAGTTTGTCTATCGTACCTATAAGGAACAGTTCCCTAACCAGGATTTAAGTCATCTGACCCAAACCGTTGAGCAGTATTTCTCTCCTCAAGCCCCCTTATGGTGGGTAGAGCAATTACATCCTGATGGTTCAATCTCCGAACCTGTGGGGTGTTTATGGTTAGGGAATGCCATTGATCAAGCAGATGGAGAACGCACAGCCCATATTTTTCTATTGTATGTGGCTCCAGAACACCGCAAACAGGGAATTGGTTCGGCGTTAGTGTTGCGAGGGGAAGAGTGGGCACTGCAACGAGGCGATCGCAAAATTAGCCTGCAAGTGTTTATGAATAACCAACCCGCCCTCAACCTCTATAAAAAACTCGGCTATCAACCTCAATCTTTATTGATGCAGAAGATGCTTTGAAGCCGTATTAAGAGTGAGTGATTGGGTTGTGACCTTCTTTGCGCTCTGGTGATCCCCTCCCTTGCGAGTAATTGCATCAACGATTACAAATTGTTGTAAATTAATGATATGGAGGATGAAGAACTGAGCGTAATCAATACCCAAGACCCGTTAGAGAGTCCTTTGGATCAATTGGATGATGGCGAAGTGGCCAAACCAGATCCAGAGGAAATGTTGCTGTTGTTAAAATCACCGGAATCCCAAGGGCGGATGATCGCAGCACGGGCATTTTGCGAAATTCAGGACGGGCGTGCTATTCCTGATTTGATTAATTTATTACAGGATGCTTGCCCCCTGGTGCGGGTGAGTGTCGCCTATGCTTTAGGGCGCAACTCTAATTCTCAAGCCGTTGAAGCTTTAATTGAACAACTCAACCGCGACTGGAATGGTTATGTCCGTAAAGGAATTGTTTGGGCCTTGGGAACCTGTGGCGATCGCAGAGCCTTAGAACCCTTACTAGATGCCCTAAAAACTGATATTCCGGCGGTACGCTTGTGGGCGGCAAGTTCTCTTGGTCAAATGGCGAAAGTCGGTTATGAGATTGTGATCCGAGCCATTCCCCCCATGATTGAAGCTTTGCGTCAAGACCCCATCGCGGCGGTTAGAAGTAATTGTGCTTGGGCGTTAGGACAATTATGTCGAGAACTGCCTTCCAATGTCGTTTATGCTGTGGCGATTGATGCCTTAATTGAAGCGTTGGAAGAAGATGCAGATATGGGGGTTAAAGATGATGCTAAATCCTCTCTATTAAGAGTCGGTGATCCGCGAGGATTACAAATTATTGAAGACTTAGAAATGGACGGTTTATTATAGTTTCTCTTGGGGATGAAATTGTTTTACTTAAAACGAATAGAAATTTGAGGTGATGCTGATCGCACTGACATCATCTCAAATTCTTAACATTTATCCCCGTTTGCTACACATAATTGCTATGGTGGCTAATAACTTTTTCCTATTCCCTATTTTCTTTTCCCCTCTGTTCCCTCTTCCCTGTTCCCTGTTCCCTGTTCCCTGTTCCCTTTTCTAGCATTAATTTCAGGATTTCATCTCACAAGGGAATGCTTAAGTCGCTGAAGAAATTTTAGGTCTGTATGTAGGTTGTAATGGGGTGATCTGCTCACTGACAGCACCATAATCATGAAGGGTTTCTTGGAATATTTCTAAAATGCGATCGCATTTTGCATCCCAATCAAAATAATGCTGTTTCACCCGTTTTATTCCGGCTTGACCCATTTGAAACCGCAATTCGGGGGAGTTGGCTAACCGCAGCATCCCATCGGCTAACCCTTGAATAAACCCGGCTTTAGAACAGGGGTCTACGAGAATTCCACAACTGGAGTGTACTGTTTTAGCTGGCCCAGCCCAATTGGCAACAATAACAGGTAACGCAGATGCCATCGCTTCTAATACGACATTTCCTCCCGCTTCTCGTACCGCAGGCAATACAAAAATATCACACTCACGGATAAAAGTAGCCATCTGTTCCCGTTTCATCCAACCGTGAAAATGAACCTTATTTTGAAGGTTTAATTGTTCAACTTGGGCTTGTAATTGGGGTCGTAATATTCCATCTCCAACCAATTCTAAAACAGCAGAGGTTTGTTCGGATACAATTTTAAAGGCTTCGAGTAAAAATTCTACTCCTTTCCAATCTACAAATCGTCCCGTATAAATAAAGCGAATCGGTTGATTCGGATCAGGCTGAGTATAGATTTTAGGTTGCCAAATCTCTAAATCCACTCCACATTCAATGACTTCATAAATTTTGCCTTTGCAACCTTTTGGTAAAGCAGCTTTAGTTTGGGAATTGGCTACAATGATAGTATCAGCTTTTAGTTTTCCTGGCAATAATTGATGAATAAACTCAGAATACTCTTTGATAAGCTCAACTGTTGTCCGGGTTTTTGACCCATCCATGTATTGAAAGGCTGGAGGAAAATCTAATCCTCCTGATAAGGGCCCAATCACAACAGGTACACCTAAATCGTAGAGGCAACTAATGCCTTTTGGGGTAATCGGAGAGGGTTCAAATACTAGGTTAATCTTGTGTTCTTGAATGATTTGCTTGGCTAGTTTTCTAGCTCGAAGTTGAGTATTCAGGCGGATCAATTGTTCTATCATTCCCACTTGAATACGAGGAGGTAAGTGTTGAGTTATTTTCCAAAGATTACTTTGCAAAGGACTATCTTCAATAAATCGGATTTTTTTAAACTCTGCTTTTGTCAACTCCTCCTGAAGTTCTTCGCGGACTCGTGCATGACAAATAATATGCACATCAACATTCCGTTCCTGCAAAAGTTGCAAATAATACAGATTTTTTCCGGCTTCACCCCCCATTTTCCGCGATATATTATCTGCGACTATCAACAGGCGTAATTGATTTACATCGCGGGTTTTGAGGGTATTCATAATGATTCCTAAGATAGGGTTGCAAGGTTTTATAAACTGGAAAAACTTTCACTCTATCTAATAATATATAAAGCAATTTTTCCTCTATCATTAGAGATAAATAATGAGGTTTAATTCCCTAAAAAAAACTATCTTAAGGCGTAGATTAAATCAGTAAATGTCTTGTTTGATTAAGCGATCTAAACAAATTTGATGAGAAGAATTTAGCAGAGAAAGCCATGCTAATAACACAACTCCCAAGGTTCCTAATGCTGTTGCTGAGGCGATCGCAAAGATAATAATAATCTGATATCGTACTGCATCTAACGGACTCGCTCCTGCTAAAATTTGCCCCGTCATCATACCCGGTAAACTGACAATTCCCATCACCATCATTGAATTAATCATCGGGATCATTCCGGTTCTAACTGCCGCTTGAACTTCTTCATGGGTTGCTTCCCAACGAGTGGCTCCTAAAGCTAATAAGGTTTCAATTTTTTGACGTTGATTAACTAAAGATTCCATGAATCGATCTAATCCTAAAGAAATTCCTGTCAAGGTATTTCCTAATACCATTCCTAAGAGGGGAATAAAGTATTGCGGATCATACCAAGGTTGAACCTGAATAATACCAAGGGTTGTTAAATTGGTAATCAAAAATGAGGAGATAAAAACCGATAATAAACTCCGCCAATAAATTCCTGCAAATCTGCGAGAGGTGCGATTTACACTGGAAATTCCGGCGATAGTGGTCATCAGCAATGCTAAGGCAATAATCGGGACAGGATGGGATAAGGTAAACAACCAATTTAAGACATATCCAATTAATAATAACTGCACCACCATTCGCAGACTAGCAATTACTAAGGTTCGCGCTAGACCTAATTGGAGTCCTAACGATAGGACAATATTAATCAGAATAAATAAAACTGATAAGGCTAATTGTTCTAAACTAATTGGAATATAAGAACTAGACATTTTAGAAAAAAATGAAATATAATTAATGAACAGAAACTAATTCTTGTTGAACTTGAGTTACTCGATGCAATTGTTTAGAATCATGGCTTGTCCAAATACAAGCGCGTTCAGGGTTTTCAGTTAACCAGCGTTGAATTAAGGACTCGACTTGTTCAGTTGTTCTGGGGTCTAAAGATGCCGTTGGTTCATCTAATAATAACACTAACGGATCAAGTTGTAAGGCGCGAATTAAAGCAACCAGTTGAGTTTCACCCCCCGACAAATTTTGAGCCGATTGTTGGAGAAAATTAGGCGATCGCCCTAGGTCTAAAAACCAGTTTTCTACTCGTTGAGAATTGTAAGATTTTTGACGATGAATTGATAGGTTATAAACGCTTTTTAAGTTGGTTTCGACAGTTCCTTCTAATAGAATAGGACGTTGATGAAGATAAATCACAAAAGAACGATATTGAGGCATATAACATTGGTTTAAAGGGCGATTTCCCAGTTTAATTTCACCCTTATCAATAGGATCTAACCCCGCTAATGTTCTTAATAAGAGTGTTTTTCCGGTTCCTGTCGCCCCCACTAAACCTAAACAAACGCCAGGGGATAAAGCTAAATTTACCCCACGCCAAACCCATCGAGAGTTAATTTTACGACCGAGGTTGATTGCTGATAATTGACTCATGTTCTGTAACTAAAAATTAAACAGATATTTATGGAAAAACCCAGACTAAAACGGGAATTTGGAAAGCTAGATGTTAAACTCTTAACTAGATCCACCCTAATTATAAAGGAGGCAGTAACATGACTCTAAAAGACTTAGAACCTCAACTGCTGGCCTTAAGTCTAGCGGAAAAAGCACAGGCTATTCAATTGCTAGTCCAAAGTTTAAGTAATGTTTGGCAAGGAATTGAAAAAACTCCTGGGGTGTGCGGTGGGGATGCTAGAATTGCTAACACTCGTATCCCTGTTTGGTCATTGATCAATTATCGCCGGAATGGTGCTTCTGATGCTCGAATCTTACAAGATTTTCCTCATTTGAAAGCAGAAAATTTAGTCAATGCTTGGATTTATGCTGATACTCATCCAGAAGAAATTGAGGCAGCTATCCGCAGAAATAATTAACAAGAAAAAACATAATCCCTCTTGTGTAACTTTTGGGAAATTAAACGAATTTTAAGGATTATAGCCAACGAAAAATCAGCGTTAATAACCCCAAAAGCCTTGAAATAAATTTCAGGCTAAAAGCTCAAACCCGTTAAAACGGGTTAATGAAAAATGATCTTAGTCATCTTTAGATGAAGTAGAGACGCGCCATGGCACGTCTCTACAGCCCGAACTTTAGTTCAGGGCATTATGACTATCTATAGAGTCAACATTTACACGGCTAAAAATTGTTGAATCACTTCTTGACTTAAATCTTTTGTAGCACCCGAAGCAACAATTCCCCCTTTTTGCATGGCATAATAACGGTCAGCTTGGCGGACAAAATGTAAATGTTGTTCCACTAATAAAACCGAAATTCCCGTTGTTTCGATAATATGTCGAACTGCGGCTTCAATTTCGAAAATAATCGAGGGTTGAATCCCTTCAGTGGGTTCATCTAAAACCAATAATTGAGGTCTTCCCATTAACGCCCTTGCGATGGCTAACTGTTGTTGTTGTCCGCCGCTTAAATCTCCTCCCATCCGAGATAACATGGTTTTTAAAACGGGAAATAACTCAAAAATTTCTTCAGGTATTTCGGGTTTTCCTTTTCGTCCTTCGGGTAATGCTTCTAACCCTAATAATAGATTTTCTTTCACCGTAACACGGGGAATCACTTCCCGCCCTTGGGGAACATAACCAATGCCTAATCTAGCCCGTTTATCCGTTGAAACTTTATTCAGGGGTTTCCCTTGAAAATAAATCTCCCCTGTTTTAGGTTTGAGTAACCCCATAATACTTTTTAAAAGGGTGGTTTTGCCCACACCATTCCGTCCAATTAAACACACCATTTCTCCAGGTGCAACGCTTAAATCCACATCGCGTAAAATATGGCTTTCCCCATAATAAACATTGACTCCCGACACCTGTAACATCAGATTAGGGGGTGCAATAGATTCCATCACCGCCCCTTGTGTTCCTCCGATCATTTTGAAATTCTCCTGATTGATTAAACTTAAAACTTTATCTAACGATGAATTGGATTTTAATACATTTAGACAACGGATTGAGACTGACTATCACTTAATTTCTCACGGTTGCGGATTCACTCTCACCCCCTCACACAAACATCTGTCCTTTTCACTGACACTTGAACTATTCTCCAGATAATCCTTCATCCACTCACAAGCCGATACCATGAATTGATCTAAATCAAAAGACCACAACTTGATAGTGTTGTCATCACTCCCAGAAGCGATGGTTTGGCTGTCGGGACTCCAACTCACACTGAATAATTCCCTGGCAGAAGTAGATGAAAAAACTTGAAAGTTATTATATCGGATCATCCCCAATACTCAGAAGTTGAGTCCGTTATTTTTCTGGCAAATTAAGCTTTAACTAGAGAATTAATAAGCGGAGAATCTGATCGCTTCATCCGTCTAGCCTACTGAATCAAGCCCTCATTCAACCGATCCATTCTTGTTTTCTAGGCTTTGTCTTTCTTCGGGTGTTAATTAGGAGCAATCACTATTATTATCAGATCTATTTTAGATCTTATGATATCTATAAAAACACAGGAATACCATCCTTTTGTAGTTTTTAAGTGCTAAATTATCTATAAAAATCCGTGTAGGATGTGTAAAAAAATCCTGTAGGGGTTGGGTTTTCCAACTCAGGTAAGCTGTTTTACATTTAAACTGTATATTGTAGGGAGCCGGGACGCTCCCACAACAAAGATAGAGTTCTGGTTTTCCTATAGTATTATTTTTATTGTAATTTTGAGCGAGTTGTAGTATAGTTAGGAATGGAAAAAACTTATATTAGTACCAGCTTAAGGGGCACTAACAACAGATAAGCAACCTATTCTTTGCCAGACAACAAGCGAATTAAGGGGAACTATATGGAAGCTCAATCTCTCACAGCGTCTATACAAGATTTACAGAAGAATGTAGTAAAAACACTGCAAGAGGCAGGCAAGTTAATGGGAAGTGCCAGCGATTTATTTACGATAGAGAGCGAAAAGAAAAAATATATTCAATTTCAGAATCAAATCAATGAGGCACTTCCAAGCATAAGAAATTTTGAACTGAGAGTTGTGATTGTTGCGCCAACCAGTGCTGGTAAGTCTACTCTAGTCAATGCCATGATTGGGAGAGAGTTACTCCCTAGTCGTACTCTTGATATGACAGCTTATCCGACAGAAATAGTGTTTAAAGCAGAATTAACAGAACCCGTTTTAACGATTAGTGAAGGTACTTTATCTTTATTTAATACTGCAATGGAAAAATTGCGAAATAAAATAGAATTTTTAGGATGGGATGATACTTTAGATAAAATTGCTGATTATCCACTCCTACAAAGTTTGGCTGAAAAAGTTAAAGAAAGAGAACTCACTTTTTTAGAGCAGATTACAGGATATGAGGAGATTAAACGATCTCTAACAGAAATCAATGATTTTGTTAGGCTTTGTAGCAAATTAGATTCTAGCATTAATCAGATCTGGAGTAAAATTAAGGATCTACCTCGTATCGAAACACCTTTTATACAAGATGAAAAAATTAACATAACAAAAAGGCTCGGTAATTTAGTCATCATTGATACACCTGGGCCAAATTCCAGAGAAAACAATATAGGAGAAACACAAGAAAACATTAGAAAGGAACTGATTAGAAAACAACTCAATCAAAGTTCAGTTGTTTTAGTTGTCTTAGATTATACAGTTTTTAATACTGAAGTTGATAACCAGATCAGAACTGAGATTAAAGAGATTGTAGAGGTTATTGGTGAAGATAATCTATACATTTTAGTGAATAAAATCGATCAACGTAAACCTGATGACACAATAACTTCTGAACAATTGCGAGAGTCAATTATAGCCAGCTTTAATCTAAATTCTTCTAACAACAGAAATAATAAAATTTTTGAAGTTTCAGGAAGAAGGGCTTTTTGTGCTACTAATTTTATTCAAGAAATTAAACAATATTCTCCTGAAGCAATATCTGAACTAAAAATATCTGAACTAAAAACGGCTGAACCTTTAGCGGCAGAAGTTTTTGGGATGGACTGGAAAGAAGAACTAGAGGATACAACAATTGATACACTTCAAAAAAAAGCTATAAAGCTCTGGGGTAAATCAAGGTTCAGTGATTTTTTGGAAAATACCATTAATGTACTTTTAGTTAAGAGCGCTCCTCTTTCTCTTAAAAGTTCACTTAAGCGGAGTGAAAATCGTTTAAAGAATCTCAATAATGATCTGATATGTTGGCAGAGTGGTTTCAATAGAGATTTTAACCAAATTCAAGACGATATTAAATTTGTTAAAAGCGAAAAAGACCTGATTGAAACTAATGAAAAGGTTTTAGAAGAAAAACTCAATGAACCGTTGAAGTATTTAAATGATTACTTGGATTCTGTTGTACTCAAAAATTGGGCTCCTAATATTCGCTCTAGCGATTTAGAGAAAAAGATATCGGCTCTTGGTATTAACCCTAAAATTTTAGAGTGTACAAGTCAGAATGAATCTAATAAATATTCTCAAAGAATAAAAAAGTGTACAGAAGAATATTTTGAAAAGCTTCTATCAGAGAAAGAGGAAAAAATTAATGAGTACATTTCAATGACTGAGGAGGAATTATCTAAACTGATTAACAAATATTTACCAAAAATACAAGAGTCTGTAATACGAGTTCGTACAAGAATACAAACTAATTTTTCACTTAATTTGGATCTGACCGATGAGTGGCAATTGCCAGGTTTTTCTTCTGATGAAATCCCTGATGGAATGTCTAATATAAACATGGGTATTAAGCCACAAATTTCTATTTGGGGTCAATTGCATAATACTTTTGTTTCACCTCTAAATTTATTGAGATTGAACATTCCAATTGTTCAAGAAAAATATTCCATTGATGTGCAACAGTATATTCAAGAAGCTACTAAGTTAATGAAAGATAATTTTGAAGATAGGAAATCTGAAATGAAACAGTATATTAAAAACCAATTATCTAAAGAATATATTACAAATGAAAATAATGTTTCTTACAGTGATTATATCGATCAAATATCAACGATTTTGCAGCAAATCCTCGAATCCAAAAAATTATCAGAAGAACCTTTGAAAGAGCTCAAAGATAAACTTGAATTTGCAATCAATGACAGCCAAGAATTGTTGAGCAAAGTTGAAAACCAGTTAATAGCTGTAGAAAAATTAATAGACTAACAAAAATCAATAAATTTGACCAACTTTAGCTGACGGAAAACAAAAACCCACGTAGAGACGTGCCATGGCGCGTCTCTACAGGGGACTCTTCCCCCAGCAGCCGAAACCTGAACACCGAAACCCGAAACCCCCTAATGATGAATTTCTAAACTTAAAACATAACGACCCATTTGAACATTTTCTGACCAAAGTTCGTATTCTAAACGCATATATTCCGGTAGAGGATGTCCGACTAATTCTAATTGACGGGTAAAATTCCGCAGACGGAGTTGACTTGCCATTGCCTGTAAATCCGTTTGCAGATAATATCGACTTAAGCCATACATCCCCTGTTGCCAGAGGTGACGATAACTGTATTTTCCCTGACCCTGCATGGTCATCACCGCCCGATAGGGAGAAACCTCTAACCATAATAGACGGGGTTTCTGGGCAGGAATAATCCTCTCTGGGGGAAAAGAATCAGACTCCCATTCCACTAATGCAGGTTCATGTAACAATAAATGGAACTGATCTCGATCCTTTTGATACAGGGTTGCCGATCCTTCCACTAAAGAACGAATAGGCAAGTCTATCGATACTAACGACAGACTCACGGGCACACGATAGTGTGTTAACATAAGTCATCTCATATAGGATAAAATTCTCGATGTTTCTAATTGGGTTAGAGTCGAGAAAGCGGTAGGATAACTAAGGCAATCCTTACCTTATCTCAAATCATAAAATGCAAGGGACTATCGTAACAACTGAAAATACAGAAACTGAGCAAATATTAACAATACAACCCCCAAAATCGGGCTTATCGTTACAAGGACGAATTCGCATTCCTGGGGATAAGTCCATCTCCCATCGAGCCTTAATGTTAGGAGCGTTAGCAAAAGGTGTCACCACCATTGAAGGCTTATTGTTAGGGGCAGACCCCCGTAGTACCGCCCAATGTTTTACTTGTTTAGGGGCGGAAATTTCGGAGTTAAATTCAGAACGGGTAGAAGTCAAAGGCATTGGACTGGGTAATCTTCAAGAACCCACTGAAGTTTTAGATGCCGGAAATTCCGGTACAACCCTACGGTTAATGTTAGGAATTCTCGCTTCCCACCCTGGAAAATTTTTTACTGTTACCGGGGATAGTTCCTTAGTCCGTCGTCCCATGTCCCGTGTCACGAAACCCTTACAACAGATGGGAGCTAATATTTGGGGTCGTCAAGGGGGGTCTTATGCGCCTTTAGCGGTTCAAGGTCAAGCTTTACGTCCCATTCATTATTTTTCCCCCATTGCTTCGGCGCAGGTAAAATCCTGTATTCTATTAGCTGCGTTAATGACCGAAGGAGAAACGACGGTAACAGAACCCGCTCTTTCACGGGATCATAGTGAACGAATGTTAAAGGCTTTTGGGGCTAATTTAACCGTTGAACCTGATACTTTTAGTGTGATTGTTAATGGGCCAGCAGAACTGCACGGTCAGCACGTTGTAGTTCCGGGGGATATTAGTTCCGCGGCGTTTTGGTTAGTGGCGGCGGCAATTGTTCCGGGGTCAGAATTAGTAGTAGAAAATGTTGGAGTCAACCCGACTCGCACGGGAATATTAGAAGCTTTAGAAAAAATGGGGGCGAATTTACAATTAGAAAATCAACGGGTCGTTGCGGGGGAACCTGTGGCGGATATTCGAGTTAAATATAGTACGTTAAAAGCTTGTGAAATTGGCGGGGATATTATTCCTAGATTAATTGATGAAATCCCGATTTTAGCGGTGGCTGCGGCGTTTGCAGAAGGGAAAACGATTATTAAAGATGCGGAAGAATTACGGGTAAAAGAAAGCGATCGCATTACCGTGATGGCAACTCAAATGAGTCAACTGGGGGCGAATATTACTGAACGTTCCGACGGCTTAGAAATTACCGGAGGTTTCCCGTTAACGGGAACAGAAGTTGATAGCGATACGGATCATCGAATTGCCATGAGTTTAGCAATTGCGGGTTTAACGGCTCAAGGAAAAACCACCATTCACCGAGCGGAAGCCGCAGGAATTTCCTATCCGAATTTTGTGGCAACGTTAAGCCAAATTTGTACCGTTTAAAATCAAGAGTTTCAAAACTTGAGAAACCGGGTTTCTAGTTGTTATCTAAGAGATTATGATTCAGAAACTCGGCTTCTGAGTGCGATTAAAAATCTGATATTTATAACTGTAATCTAATGGACAGACGATTAAAACATCAAACTTCCAACGGTTCAGGAAAAACAATTGTTTTAGCAACCTTTGGGTCTTTAGGAGATTTATATCCCTATATGGCACTGGCTCAAGAATTGCAAAATCGAGGGTATTCCGCCCGCATTGCTACCTGTGAACAATATCAAAAAACCATTGAAACAGCCGGAATAGAGTTTTGTCTCCTCAGACCCAATGGTTTGCCCCAAGAACCCGGAGAGATAGAATTTTTATCGATGATGATGGACTCCCAACGGGGGATGGAATACATTATCAATTATTTATTAATGCCCTATTTACGCACCAGTTATTCTGACTTAATTAATGCAGTACAAGGAGCAGATTTACTCTTAACCCATCCCTTAACATTAGTCGCCTCTTTAGTTGCTGAAAAAACAGGAATTCCCTGGGTTTCTACAATTTTATCTCCCAGTGTTTTGATGTCTGCCTATGATGTCCCCCCGGAAAAAAGCACTCAATCTCGCTATGAAAAAGCAATGGCGGTAGTGGCTAGGGATTCTTTGCTGCGTCTGTTTCGCTGCAATATGCAACTTTGGAGTGCGCCTTTGGAACAATTACAAGAAGAATTAGGGTTAGAAGCCAGATTTGATCCTTTGTTCGAAGGACAATTTGCACCTCTGGTGTTGGGTTTATTTTCCCAAACCTTTGCCAGTGTCCAACCTGATTGGCCCCCACAAACCCAGATTACGGGTTTTCCCTTTTACCGTCAAAATTCTGAGTCGGGGTTATCCCCAGAACTCCAACAGTTTTTGCACGCTGGGCCACCTCCGATTGTATTTACCTTGGGGTCAACGGCTGTTTTAACTCCAGGGAATTTTTATGAACAGGGGATGATAGCAGCCCAAAAGTTAGGATATCGGGCTGTTTTGATGATGGGAAAAGCGGCACACCAATTGAACGCCTTGGGTTTACCCCCAGGAGTCATCGCCATTGACTACTCACCCCATGCCGATATTTTTCCATTCGCCGCGGCTATTGTCCATCATGGGGGTATGGGAACAACGGCGGAAGCCTTACGAGCCGGGCATCCGATGTTAGTCATTCCTTATCATTATGATCAACCCGACAATGCAACACGAGTTGTACAAATGGGGGTTGGGCGAACATTAGACCGCCATCTTTATCAAGCGTCTACGGTTTTAGCAGAACTGAAAGTGTTATTAGGTGATCCAAGTTATGCTACCCGTGTGGCTGAAGTCAGCAGCTATATCCAAACTGAACAGGGAAACTGCAAAGCCGTTGATGTCCTGGAAACTTATCTGATGACCAGAAAACCTGAAACCTGAAACCTGTTTACTGCACATATTCAGCATAAACAAATCCTTGAGCTATTAATTGGGTTTCGTTAATTTTTAGGTGGGTTTCAACGGTTCCTGAGAGTTCTTCAATAAAAGTATATTGACGGGATTGATTATCAGGAACAATCAGTTCTAGGGTAGCATCAAAGTTAAGATTTAACAACAAATGATCCTGTTCATCTTCAGCTTCAATTTGTAAACTTTGCGGCATTTTTAAGACGCGATCGCTAAATAAAGATGCCATAACTCCGGGTAAACGTAAAGGTTGATAGGGAACGGTTGACCACTGCCAATTTAGGCGTAATGTTTCCCCTAAAAAGATTTTACTTAACTGATGATTTTGATAAATAAAAATATAGGGTAAACCGCCTTGAGTATGGGTTTTATTTGTTCTCCAGTCTAAGATTAGGGTCAGGGGAATTTTAGTTTCAGTTTGGGCAAAAATTACAAACCATTCCCAACCGATATCTTCTCCCCAACGAAAACGCCCAAAATTGCGATCGTGATAACACAACCAATCAGAATTTAAGTGAAATTGAGTTTCACCAATGTCGAATTTGCCTAAAACTTCTAACCCAGGAATTAATCCCCAGCCGATAAAACCATTACCAAATTTAGCATCTTCAGTCACTAATAAAGGAGTGGCTTTAACTTGAGTTTTAAACTCAATATAAAGTTGCGATCGCTTGTCCTGAACTTGAATTTTTGATTGTTCTCCCTGAATTTGTAAATGAACTCCTTTTGCTTGAATTTCTAAGGGTTGAGAACCAACATAATTAGCTTTCCAAGGAATAGCAACAGCCGTAGCGAAGGTCGCTATTAAATCCTTTGTTTGTAGGTAAGGGGGTAATAAAGAATTGGGACTATTAATAATCAAACTGACTTGAATTTCTCCCCGTTGGGGTCTACCCATAAGGGTGATATTCACTAAAATTCGCATCCCGGTTTTAGGATGAATCAGAATATAATGATACCAATCTTTCCAATCTAAAGGAGATTCTGGATTATCTAAAGGAATCCGTAAAGATTCAATCTGGTTAATCAGTGAAGGATCTAAAGTCATCGTTGTAAAGATAGATTAGAATTAACAATATCTTCTGGCGAGGTTTTAATGATTGCTGGTTTTGGGGAAATAATAGGCACTATCTCGGCTAAAGTCTGAATAAATGCTGAAATTCTAGGTGAGATTAAACCCAATCCTAGAATCAGATCAAGGAACCATTTTTCAACATCCATGCCATTTTTTTGAATTAAGGTTTCTGTTAAGGTATGATAATTCACAAGATTAGGCAATGGCTGAGAATTTAAACTCCATAACCATTTTTCCCAAAAATAAACTAATCCTTGGGTTTCTAAGGTTCCTCCGGTATCAGTATGAAAGGCTGATGTGGCTTGATGGGTGACGATTAACCACCGGGGAAATTGTGCAGAAGCTAAAGCCAGAATCCCATTTTTGAAAAATCGGGTACGTTGCAATTTAGAACTCAATTCTATCCCCAGTTTTTCCGTTGAATACTGATTTCCTTGAGCAGCGATTATCAAAAGCAATTCTACAACCAGCCAACGAGCAGGTAAGGTATCAAAACTTGATAATCCTGTGATTAAAGTGATATTTTTTTCCGGTGTAATCGTGGGGGTTTCCTGATTATTTTTCGGGTTAATAAACGGCAATAAACCCAGCCCAAACGCAGGTTTTTTTGGCGATTTTGAGGTTTGAGAAATCAAGGTTTCTAATTGATCAGAAAAAGACGGATTAATTTGTTTTAAGCCTAAAATAATATTAGAAAACCAGCGTTCTGTTTGGTTATTTTGTTGAGAAATCCAGTGGGAAGGGAACAGGGGAGACATTAAAATAGTTTCTGGATTTTTTTCATGTTCTAAATCGGTTGCTCCTAAACTGTATAACCACTGTTCCCAAAGTTCTAATACCAATTTTTGACCTAAATAGGTTTTAATTGTAGATAAAGTGATGAGTATCCATTGAGGAATACCTCCCGAATTAAATGCTGTTGCACCTTGTTGAAAAAAGACTGTTTTTTCAAGGTCTTGAAGGGTTTTATTTCCTTGTTTTGTTTGAGAATAATCATCTCCAATGATTGCTAAAAGGGTTAAGATTTCAACGATTAACCAACGAGAAGGGATTGTATCTAAATCGGTTAATCTTGATGTAAATTTCCCTATTATACTTGTTTTTTGAGGGGAAAGATGAGTTGAGGGTAGAAGATTTTGATCAGAAAAAGGAAAGGTCACTTTGAGAGACTTTTCAATTGAGTTAGCTGGCGATAGGGTTTCAGAACTAGGTTGAGGGGATACCAAAGTGATTAGAATTGGAATCGCTTCTGCTTCTATCCCTGGAAATCTTAACCCGATTTTCACCGAATTTTGATCAGAAATAGTTTTAGGAATTTGGAAGGTTAAAATTAGATTTTCCGCTTTTTTTGGCAATAAGTAAAGATAGGCTGGATTGACTTGATAATGACAGGATACAACTTGTTGGCTATCGGTGAATCCATCTTCTAAAATTGGACGAATTAATAAATTTTCTGAGCGCTCATTACAACAGGATAACTTCAGAATTACGGTTAATCCAGGTTGACCTTCAATTAAAATCGGGAAATCGGAAGTGGGTTTTAAATCTAAATTCATTATGATAATATCCTATTTTTAGGGAATTATAAATTGCGATAAATTACATAATTAATCAATTCTTTTAAAAATCGTCGGTCATGATATTCGGAAATAAATTTTTCCTCTGAACGTAAGGGGGTTTCAGCCTCAAGAAAATCCAAGGTTTCAAATAGTTCTGCGGATTGTTTTGCATAAGAACGAGCTAAACACCAACCATGATCTATACTGCCATACTTTTGCATTAATTTCAAAATAAATTCAATTTGATCGGAAGTTTTATCTTCTCTGGGAGTTGCTAATATTTTAAGAATTTCTTTGGATTCTCCGGGATTACTATGACTAATAACATGATTTAACATCACTGTTCGTTTTCCCTCATAAATATCTCCCCCAATTTCTTTTCCATAAGCTTCCATTTCTCCAATTAAATTTAACAGATCATCTTGAATTTGAAAAGCAATTCCTAGTAGCATTCCAAATCGAGTTAAATCGGCTAAAGGTTTGACTAATGCACTGGCGTTAGCATTAGGATTTCCGACAATAAACCCAATCCGGCAAGGGGTCATGAAGGAATACCAACAGGTTTTTTTAACGCACATGGTAAAATAATCTTGATCTGTTAGATTGGAAGTATTATCAGCTACCCAATCTAACTCCATTGCCTGTCCTTCAACGGATTGTTGTGCCATCACTTCAATTTCATGGAGAATATTTAAGGTTTTTGTAACTCCCAAAGATGATAAATTTTCTAATAATAAACCCACCGCTAAAACATTAGTCGCATCTCCAACATTAATCGCACGAGGAATTCCAATTCGAGAATGTAAGGTTTCTTTTCCCCGTCGAGATTCTGAGCCATCTTCAATATCATCATGAATCAAAAAAGCATTATGATAAAGTTCTAAGGCGGCAGCCGTTGCTAAGGCAGATTGTCCTATTCCTCCAACGGCACGAGCGACACTAATACAAATTGTGGGCCTGAGCATTTTTCCCACTCGAAAGGGATAGTCGGTTAATAAATCATATAAAGGCTCATAAGCACCTGTACCTTGACGTTTGCTATTGACAAACTCTTGAATTTTACTGACAATAGCAGAACGGGAATTTTGTAAGGCTTCATTAATAATTGTTTTATCAAACATTGGTTCTTACTCAGTCGTTGCTATTTGAATAGCTAATAGGGATTACTGGGGTTTAACTGGATTAATTTTTATGCTATGTTGGTTTTAGATTTCGGTTTAAATAAAATTCATTTTTAACTCCTAAAGATGGTTGATTTTGTGAGAGAACGTCAGCAACAATTAAAGGAATGGTTAGAGGAATTAGTCTGCCAAATTCGCACTCAGGGAGGGTCAACTTGGGATCACTTTGTTCTAGCGGTTTCAGACAAATCCGCCCTCATTGAACTTGATGGCATTCCTTTACAATTGCAGGCCCATGGGGGTGAACCATTACAAGTTGAAATTGAACCCATTAGGAGGGGGGAAGGAGCCTCGCCCCTACAGTACGATTTTCGCAGTGATGCTGAAACCTTAAGGGCGATTATTCAGGGGAAGTTATCGTTAGATGCTGCCGTTGTTCGGGGGCAAATTTATGTTCAAGGAACGTTATCAGATTTAACGGCAATTTATGGAGTTGTGATGAATCTTTTTGCAGATAGTGCCATTCATCCAGAGTTACAAGATTTATGGAACAAGTTTGATGAAATTTGGTTGCTTACCTCTGTTTCTCCTATTCCTGCTACCCTAGAACAACAACATCCTGCCTACGGTTATTTAATTGAAAATATACCAGAAGATGTGCTGCGAGTTTCTCTGAAATAGAGAAAGGTTCGGGAGGGGAAGAGGGGTATTGACAGTTAACCGTCAAGAGTTGAAACCTGAAACCTAATTTTAGGGAATGAGTGCAGTACAAGTGATGCTGATATTTCCCGTATTATCTTTATAGCCATCAGTATAGCCCTCAGAAATAGGAACGTCATTGACGACAAAGGTAATCGTTTGACTGGGTTTTAAGACTAAAGTAATTTCGCTTCCTAATTCACCTAAAACCGTTTTAGTTTCAACATCAACGACTAACAAAGCAAAGGAAGTATTGTTTGGATATTTCATTTGACTTTGATATTCAAAACCGGGCCAGCCTCCGGGGGTTAACTCACCCCAACTCGCGGGTTTCCAGGTTCCAGACGCAGAAATTTTGAATGAAACTTCCTGAGCAAAAGTATTAGTAAAGTTCACTCCCGCTTGTGAGCAGAGGTCAGCCTCAAAAGTTTGGGTTTTGGGTATAGGCGTGACAGGATTGTCATTCTTAATAATTATCCCATCTAAACCTTTCCCGGTTAAATCAGGAACTTTATTATCGGAAAGATTACTAAACCGCCAATATCCCACTAAATTAGGTTCTTTTCCGGTTAATTCTTGATTGATGGTTTCCTGAATTTGCTGTTGAGTACGAACGACATCCCAAATGCGAACTTCATCCATATATCCATTGAATTCACAAAATACAAGATTTTTCCCATCTTTTGACTTTTTGACTAGCGCTCCCAGTCGCAATATATTAGAAGTTGCAGGGGTCTGGGGTTTAAGTGGATTATAGTGCGTGTTTGCGAAATTATAAGTTTGCAGGAGTTCGCCATTGATATAGAAACAGGAAATTTGGGATTTCTGGTCATACGTCCCTGCAAAATGTGTCCAAACATTGAGGGGTAAAGGGGTTTTTACAAACAGTGGATAACGCTCGGTCAAAGTATCGACTTGAAAGATCATCTGTAAGCCTGTGGCTGCATTATATTCCCCAAGGGTATATCCTAACTCTTGTTGTTCGGTCGTGCTGATGAGGGGAAGGGTCGCCGCCGAATATTTATACTTTTCTATTTGTAAAACCCAAAGTTCAACGGTTAAATTAGGTGGGGTTAATTCGTTTTTAAAGGGAATATCTGCATAGTCTTTATTGCCATCAAATCGAAATAGAGGACTTTTGGGATTGTGAGTGATCATAATAATATAAACTCCAACGAGATTAAGTTCAATTGAGTTAACACAGGCAACAATAGACCGAGATAAGAGTTGGGTAAAAGCTAAAATTTAACTAGCTCCAAGAACCAAACCCTATCTAATTTTACCGATTGCTATTTCAAGGAATCTGTGCAACAGAAGTGATGCTGAGATGTCCTGTATTATCTTGATAGCCATCATTGACAGGAACGTCATTGACGACAAAGGTAATCGTTTGACTGGGTTTTAAAACTAAAGTAATTTCGCTTCCTAATTCGGCTAAAACCGTGTTAGTGTCAGCATCAACAACTAACAAAGCAAAGGAAGTATTGTTTGGATATTTCATTTGACTTTGATATTCAAAACCGGGCCATCCGGCAGGTGTACAGTCAGCCCAAGTAGCTGGTTTCCAGGTTCCTGTAGCAGAGATTTTGAAGCTAACTTCCTGTTGAAAATCATTTTTAAAGGGAGTACCAGAGGTTGAGTTGATATCAACATCAAAAGTTTTTGTTTTCTCTGGCTGCGGAGTGGTAAATGGGGAGTGATCAATTAATTGAGAGGTAGCATTCCCATAAATAATTCCATCTAAACCATTCCCAGTTAAATCAGGAACTTTATTCCCAGAAAGATTACTCAAGCGCCAATATCCGACTAAATTGGGTTCTTTCCCTGTTAATGGTTTATTAAAGCTTTCTTGAATTTGTTGTTCAGTACGAACGATATTCCAGATGCGAACTTCGTCAATGTATCCTTTGAAAAAACGTCCCCGAGGCTGGGAACTCGTATTAACTAAGTGTGTTCCAATGTACAAAATCTCATCAGTGGTACTAGAAGGTCTGGTTCTATTAGTAATAGATTTATTACATACCTGCTTACCATTCATATAATAAACACAAATCTGAGAAGCTTGATCGTAAGTTCCTGCAAGATGAGTCCAAACATTGTTGGGCATAGAACGTCCCTCGGCATAACCAGCACCATTAAAAAGGGCAAACAGTAAGCGATTGTCTTTGGTGTATTGAATAAACTCATATATATAAGGCCACCGAGAGACATTGGAAGAGAGAATACAGAAATCTGTTTGAGCCGTATTCAAATTTAAAACCCAAGCCTCAACTGTGAAATTGAGAGGATTCAATTTGTTTTGATGTAAAATTTCTACACAGTCATCAACACCATCAAAGCACAAGAGAGAGGTTTGAGAATTACTGGTTGTCATATCTTCAATTCCTTTTCGATAAGTTAGACTGACTTACCCTTGTTCAAGGGGAAAATAACAAATTAATGCTAATTTCCCCCATTGAATAATGCCTGAATTAGCGACCAACTTCTGACCAATTAACAGTTATACTGCCAACGTTATTACCGTAAGCTCCAGGGGCATCATTCATTCTGAAAATTAATGATTCGCCCGGTTTAATCGCAATGACTGTTGGGGTATAAATTTCTTGGACTATATTTGTGATGGGATTAATGGCTAATAGCGAAAAAGCTGTATTTTGAGGATGTTTCATTCCAGCTTTTGCATAAGAAGCATCTCCTGCCGATGAGAAAGATGCTGTATTTGGCCCGTTTTTCCACGAACCTGATGGCGTGATATTAACGGAGGCATCACGGTTACTATTATTCATTAATGCGACGCCATCTTCCGAGTTAGCTGGAACTTCAAATTTGCCACTCGCAATGACTTGGGTTTGGGCAAAATAGGTGTTAACCAATTGAATATTGGTGAGTGTAATTCCCATAATGGTTACACCCGTCAATTTGGTATTGGTGAGATTCGCGCCCGTCAGATTCACAAAACTTAAATCCGCATAACTTAAATCTGCATTGGTTAAATCTGCATAACTTAAATCTGCAAAGCTTAAATCAGAATGACTCAAATTGGCAAAACTTAAATTGGCATGACTGAGGTTAGAATAAGCTAAATAGGCATACCCTAAATAGGCATAGGTGAGATTGGCATAGCCTAAGTAGCTATAGGCAAAAAAGCTATAACCTAAGTTAGCTGCCATCAAGTCAACGCCTAACAAATTCGCTTTGTACAAATAGGAAAAGCTAAGATTGACTGAGGGGAGTTTGGCATTGGTTAGATTGGCTTCATACAGATAGCTATAGGGAAAATCCCGTTTTCCTTGAAGATACAGCCAATTCAACAAACTGACTAAATCTTTTGTATTGGGTAATGGGAAAGGCCATTGTTGAGCATCAGACATCGATTTTTACTCCTGATAATTGATGAAGGGATAGACTGGAACGAAGACTTACAATTGAATTGAATGCGCTTTCCTATTTAATCGTCGCTAAACTCCATCTCTCGGAGTAATCAACCACAACTTCATTGAGGCAGAGTTCAACGGTTTATACAGATTTTTTAATTCAGTAGAAATCACCTTATATGAAATCCTTAAATGTATGCTACACATCTCCCTACTTTTTAAGGGGGGTTGGGGGGGATTATCCGTAGCCTTCATCATGGGATTTCATATTGATTTCAATTCAATTGAAATTTTTTCTGCATATATAGCAAAACAAAAGATCTATTTTTAAGATATATTCTGTTGTTTTGGTGTGAATAATGGGGGAATTTCTGAGTTGACTATTCTAATTCCACAGTTCCAGAACAGGGTTGAGTGGAACTTGTAGATGGGCTTGCTTTAAAAGGGGGACATTCTACTGTTCTAATGGTGAGCGCTCGCATCGGATGAGTAGATTTTCTCATTATATTAAATAAAGCCGAAAATGTTGCCAACACTTTAAGAGAAATAATCAATAATTGTTACGAATTTTAATTAAATTCCAGAACAATTTTATCCTGCTTTATCAAGAAAATAACTCTTGTTAATACAGAATTGTACTAGAGCCTACTAACCGTTATCAATTAGGAATTATTCTTTTAAAGTGTTGCCATTTAATCTCCTGTGAAATTGGACTTTAATCCCCTCGCTCTAGTTTTCTTTTTCTTCACAAGATGAAAGAGTGCAAAAACTAGATTAGGGTTGACCTAAGTGGCTAACCATTGAACAGTAAAAGCCCCATAATTATCCGCATAACAACCCACCACATCATTGATGCGGAAAGCAATTGTTTGTCCGGCTTTAATGACTAATTGAGTTGTCCCGGTAATTTCGGCTAAAACCGTATTGGTTTCTAAGTCAATGGCTAACAGCGCAAAGGAAGTATTTTGGGGATAAACCATATATTCTTGATAGGGAAAACCAGGTGCACCTGCGGGGGTATAGTAGGGGAGGAAATAGGCAGGTTTCCATTCTCCTGACGGGGTAAAGAAAACAGTCAGATCCCGACCATAAGTATTTGTGAAGTTATAACCAATTTCTGAGGTACTCAGCACTTCAAATTGACCGAATAGTGGAGCGGGTGGGGGTGTGGGAATTGGAGTTGGGGCGGGAGTTGGGGCGGGAGTTGGGGCGGGAGTTTTGGGAGTCGGCCATTCTAATTCTACGACTTGAGAACGGGGTTTAGCGACATCGGCCGATGTTCCGGGTCGGGTCAGGTGAGGTTGGGCGGGGCCAGCCGTTAGCGATCGCGTCCGATCCCCAGATGCGACAATAATATTAAAAGCGCAAATTGTGTCAACGCTTTGATAGACAAAATCAAAATTTGCTAAGTGGCTTAAGTCAAATGATCCAACAATTTCATCCTGATAAGTAAAGGAAATTAAATCTCCTTGATGTAGAATAGTACCCGGTGCATATTGTCCGTTATAACTAAAGGTTCCGGTTCCAAAAGTTTGACCATTTAATAGTGTGCGGAATTGCAATTCAACAACCATTTGCTGCTTCTCCTTGTATTCTGAATTAAGTGAAAAATGCGTTTTAGGAATCAGAAGAATGGGAAATCTAATCTTTTTTGGGTTTCCTCACTCTTCGCTTTTAATGTTTGAGAATTAACTTAAGTAGCTAACCATTGAACAGTAAAAGCCNAGTGGACGGAGGAGTAAAGGGTGGGTTAATAATATTAGCACCCATCGAACCTTTACAAATATTGCCATTATGACCATGACCTGTGAGGTCAGGAACTTGGGCTCCAGAAATATTGCTTAACCGCCAATAAGCCACTAAATTCGCTTCTTGACCCGTGAGGCGCTGATTCATTTTTGCCTGAATTTCTTGTGCGCTGTGAACGGTATTCCAGATGCGAACTTCATCAATATAACCATTAAAGAAATAAGTTCCCCCAACACAATACCCCGACTCGGTAGAACCTGCTCCAATGCGTAAGATATTCCGGCTGTTATAACCCGTCGGCGCGGTGGGTTGATAGGCTACGGTTTCTTGAGCGACTTGCTGACCATTGATATATAACCGTGCTACGGATGAACTGGGATCAAAAGTCCCGGCTAAATGAGTCCAGACGTTAGCTTGAACTTTTGGCCCGTGAATTTTTTGATAATTGCCATTCGGAGATAACAGCCATAATTCCCAATTATCTTGAACACAAGCTTGATAAAACATATACCCCCACCGATAACTATCGGGACGGGAAGTTAATACAGAACGTTCAATTCCTGTATTTGAGGTGAGGGATAAAGCCCAAGCTTCAATTGTGAAAGTTTGGGGATTTAACTCATTGTTGTAGCCAACATCAATCTTATCATCGGAACCATTAAAATACAGTAGTGATGCTGTTGTGGTGCTGGTCATAAAACTGAATGCTCCTTATATTAAGAAAAGTTTTAAATTTAATCAGCCTAATGTTTAGCCATCTCAACGGCTAAAAACTGCTGACTTCACAACAGACTGATAGCAGGGAACCGGGAGGAAGAAACTTCACCGCCCTTGGTTTTACCATCAGTTTTTGTCAAACATGGATTTGGCAACTGCCATAACCTGATGTGAAAGCTTGATACTCCTAATGTTTTGATTCCAACTTGGAATAATAATGTTATTTACCCTTTCGTTAAACTTCAAGATTCAACTCTAGGGTTGATGCACAAAATCAATAACTTTTTCCGGTGTTGATAGGTTAAGGTGTGATGATTGGGATTAAAATCTGCACCCTCTAGCTTAGATATGACTTGAACACATCATCAACCAAAGGGGAAAACACTCAACTTTAGTGTTCTCTTTGAAGGGGATTTTCAATTAAACTTTAATTAAAGAGTTTACCAACAACAGGTGATTATTGAAATAGCAAAGCGAATAATAGGACTCAATTTTAACAAAACTTAATATATAGTTTCTCTAATAGGCAGAAAAGGTGGAAAAGCTTACAGGGTAACAAGATGGCTAAAGCTCTCTTGGGTTGGAAATGAGAGACTAATTATCCTATTAATGCCAGGAGGGATGATTTTATTATCCAAAGAATCATCCACGCTCAAGCTCCTGTTGTAGGTGATTAAATCAGTTAGTAATATAAAAATAACTTTTAGGAGACTATCAGTATGACAACTGTACCTAACGAACGAACAGCTATTATCCGTACAGAAAGAGGATTAACAATCGCAGGTACACGCATCACTATCTACGATATTATGGATTATGTGACGGCTCAATATCCACCTAAATTTATCAGGGGATTATTTGATTTGACAGAGGCACAAATTAACGCAGCTTTAGCTTATATTGAAGCCAATCGCGCTGATGTTGAAGCTGAGTATCAAATGGTTCTTAAAGAAGCTGAAGAACTACGACTATAATTATGAAGAAAAAAATCGTGATCTGATTGCTAGAATTGCCGCTCAACCTCCCCAACCTGGAACCGAAGCTGCATGGGAAAAACTGCGAGCAGCTAAGGCAAAACGTGAGGCTAAAGCATGATTTTTTTGATAGATCATAATCTCAATGGACACGCCATGATTTTCTTTGGCTCTATTGCTAATCAAGGTTGGCTTGATATTATTCCAAACCTGTGATTACGATAGGAAACGCTGATAGATTATTCAATGATTCGGAATATCGAGAACGTTGTGTTGAGCGTCTAATTGAGATTGTGCTTAATATTAATAGTTATATGGGTGTAAGTCGGCTTTTTATCCCCTAAAGTGAAGTTGAGGTTTTTGAAGAAGTGCGATCGCTTCTTTTAGATCAATAAAAGCGATCGCTCTAGGATTAGTATTTTAAGGTATAATATTGAAGCAAGGAAACAACAGATCAAGAGTGGGGTACTTTAGCTGAAACGGTAAGTCAAGACATTAGCAGATGAGTTTCTGTGTTAACTCAATAAACCTTAAACGAATATGGGACTACAAATTTTAATTTCTGATTCAGTTTTGCAAGCAATTCGTTTACCAGAACAACGTATTGAACAGGAATTGCGGCAAGAATTAGCGATCGCTCTCTATAGTCAGGATCTATTATCCTTTGGTAAAGCACGAGAACTGGCTGTTATGGATAAATATCAATTTGGGCAACTCTTGGGAGAGCGTGGAGTTTTACGACACTACACACCAGAAGAATTAGATGATGATTTGACTTATGCTCGTAGTTAGTAATACTTCACCAATAATGAGAACAGGAGAAATGAAAATGAATAAATTACTTCAGCAAGTTATGGAAGAATTAGAAAAACTTCCAGAAGACGAACAAAATGCGATCGCCACCCGTGTTTTAGCAGAACTTCAGGTTGAAAATATTGAAAAAAACTCTCAACTTGCTACCTTTAATCGCAATGATTTAGAATCAAAACCATCTGGACGTTCTGGTTGGGATATATCGGTTTATAATCGTGAAAACCAACTGATATTAATTGTTGAAGTGAAGCGACGATCTAATGCTTCACTCCCTTGGGTGATAGAATTAGGCTGGAAAATTTTTGAGAGTGAAAATTTCCCAAAAACCCCTTACATTATGTTAGTTTTTACTGATTCAATCTATTTATGGTCTAATCTGAATCATCAAAAACAGATCGCAGAACCTTCTTATATTATTGATGCAACTCTGATTTTTCAACCTTACTTTGAACGGGCTGGAGTTACCGCAGATCAAATCAATCCCCAGAGTTTTGAAATGATTGTTACTTCTTGGTTAAGAGAAATAATTCATTCTCAAACTTTTGGTAAAGAGGGTGATAAATCTCAACAATGGTTAGTTGAGTCAGGGCTAGGGACTGCTATAGCAGGGGGTTATTTTCAATATGAGGATATTGCGTGAATATTTACGTTGAGACTAATTTTGTCCTAGAATTAGTTTTCGAGCAAGAACAGTTTAAAAGCTGTGAAGGAATTCTGTTACTGAGTGAGCAAAAACCTGCAACATTAATTATTCCCGCCTATAGTTTAGCTGAACCTCATGAAAAATTAATTCGTCAAGCTAGAAATCGTAAAGCTTTGCAGCAATCTCTTGATCGGGAATTCAAACAGCTTGAACGCACAGTTTCCTATAAAAATCGGATTCAAAATAATATTAGAGAGTTTTTTAATTTATTGGTTGAAATTGATGTGGAAGAAACAAAACGATTTGCAAAATATAGAAATAGGTTATTGAGTCATGCAGATATTATCCCACTAAATGGGAATATTCTCTGTGAAGCAGCAACTTATGAAAACCGTTATGCTTTAATGTCTCAAGATGCCTTAGTCTATGCTTCAGTTCTGTTTCATCTACAGCAGAATCAACCAACAATTGCTTGTTTTTTAAACCGTAATTCAAGAGATTTCGATACACCAGAAATTAAAGCAGAATTGAATAGTTTTAATTGCAGAATGATATCACAATTTGATCAGGGATTAAGTTTTATACAATCTCAACTCTTACCTTAAATTTATTTATAATAAAAGCGATCGCTCTAGGATTAGTATTTTAAGGTATAATTTTGAAACTAGAAAATCAGAGCTATAGTTTTTTGTCCCAAAGTATGATAGAATTAGTGTGTCAAAAAATAATTAAATACTATGACACTTGAAAATCTTGAAGCTGAGGTTCTTGCACTTCCACAAGACTCTCAAGTAATATTGCTCTCGCGGCTCCTAAAACACTTGGGACAAAGTAGGGAAAACGATGCAGAAGTTGAATTAAGCTGGGGTGAGGAAGCTGAAAGACGCGATCGCGAAATGGATATCGGCGAAGTTACTGGCATTCCGGCTGAACAAGTGTTTCACAAGATTCGTGGTCTTCTGCAATGAAAAATGTGATATTTCATCCACTAGCAGAACAAGAATTAATTGATGCCACCGCCTATTACGAGGAACAAAAACCTGGGCTTGGGTTAGAGTTTTTAGAAGAAGTAGAAGAGGCAGTAAACTTCCTCATGCTATATCCTGAAGCTGGTTCAAAGGTTAAAAGTTCTGCTCGTCGGATAATTTTGCCTAAGTTTTCTTACTCTCTATTTTATCGTATCCTAGAAGATGATCGGATTCGGATTTTAGCGGTTGCACATCAGAAGCGTAGAACACAATACTGGGCTGAACGAGAGTAGCCGCCTAAAGTCAGGAGTTACTTAGTTCCTAGTTCCCTGGTTCTACCGATCTTTAACAACTTAAGATCATTTTATATGTCAATACTAAAATTATTCCTCCAATAAATCCCACAAACAACAATAATCGATGAGTTTCACTATCCCAACTATTATCCTGCATTATTGTCAATGCAGAAATAAGACTAATTATAAATGCTGCAATTGTTGCGATTATAAGGACGATACACATAAATTTTAATTCCTCATCCCTAGTTAGCGTTAGCTCCTCATTATATCAATAAATGCGATCGCTCTAGGATTAATATTTTCTCGTTTCTAGGTTCTACCTAGAAATGATATTCGGGTGGCTCTGCCACCTAAAACCAGAGGCAGAGCCTCTATAATATATTCCCAGGCAGGAGCCTGGGAGCTAGGTGAAGTCCCCTATAATGTCACAACACTCTAAGCTACAAAAAAACATATCTTGACAATTATCATTTTTTTCTGATTAGCTAACAAATTACTTTGAATTATTAACTTAGCATCTCGGCACAGAGCAAACTGCTGACGAGCTAAAATAGAGAGCGATCGCTTCTTTTAAATAAATAAAAGCGATCGCTCTAGGATTAGTATTTTAAGGTAGAATCTTGAAATGAGCGACAATAGAATTTATACTAGGGATTGCCTTTGATTTTGAGGTGCAGCAGCACCGCGTAATAATCCTTCGGTACTAATATCTTCATCTATTTCTTCCCAATGAATCCCATAACCACCACCACAAATTTCCCATTTTTGTAATTGTTCTGGGTTCGCTTTTAATAGTCGAGGAAACCAAGCTAGGGGAGTGGTGAGAGTGCGTCCATCCATTAATTCCACACTAAAAGCATCTTCATGGATGAGAACATTTTTTACACGAATATCAGTTTGAATTGCCAAAGTATTCATACCATGCCTCTAAAAATTTTTGTTGATTGACTTCCACAAGGGATTGTATTTTTCTTAACTCTTTAGCATTAAATCCTATATTTTTGGCTAAAGATACGGTCGATAACCAGAATTTAGCTGAGAGATTATCTCTATCAATGTGAATATGGGGAGGTTCGTTGGGTTCATGGCTGTAAAAATAAAAGCGATAGCTTTCAAATCTTAAAACTGTTGGCATTTTTTATAGATATTTTTACCCTAATATATTTAATCATATTGATTTGATTTTGTCAATTTCAGTTGAACAAACAGACATTAGTGATCATATATTCTTAAGCATGAGCCTGGGAATGAGGAAATTCTTAACCTGTCATAATAATTTAGAGCGATCGCTTCTTTTTTATCAATAAAAGCGATCGCTCTAGGATTAGTATTTTAAGAAGGTAGAACGATGAAACAAGAAATTCTCTAGCTACCGGATGATACACAGGTCAACACCATCTGGCTATTGCCTCCTTTTTCCGCAGCCATACAACACGCTAATGTTTGATTACCGTCTTCAGGTTGGGTGGGAGGATATATTTCTACCTGATACATATAATTGTTGGTTTCATTTGGCAATCCTAGTAATTTTAATGAGTCTGTAAACAAGGTAGTTTCAGCATAGTAAGCCATCTGTTTTTTTTGACAAGTGTTGATGTAAGTAATTGCTTCTGATTGTTTAGCCTTATGGATTAAATTAAACATTGTCTTTATAGAAATAGTGGCGAGAATACCTATAATAGTAATCACAACTAATAATTCCACTAGGGTAAACCCTGATTTTTTTTTTCGATAAACCGGAAAAATAACTTTTAAAATATATTTCATTTATCACTTTTATTAAAGTATTCAAGCTAACTAAGAGCTATTCGTGTCTACTACAAATGGAGGTCTGTAGCTGGCACGAATAGTCCCTGATTAATATTAGTGTATGTCGTGACTGCCTAACAACCATAAAGATTTAAGCCACGATAAAATGACCGTAAAATTACTGCCAAAACCATCGCCAACGGTAACAATCTGTCTGCCAATTTGCTGAACCCCACGAACTAACAGCCTTACCCCATACATTGTCACGACCATACTTCCATTGACAAAGCTGATTACGATCCCAAGGAGGTGTAGATAGACCGATTCTTCCTTGCGCTCGCCAATAAGCCAGGTTGTCGCTCACAGTCATACGACCCAGGTATGTGTCTTTTGTAAACCACCCAGCATTAGCTGGCTGAGTGTGAGACACAAGAACCAAACTACCAACGAAGACTGCTATCGATATTTTACTAAGTTTTACTATTTTTGACATCAGTTATTCCCTCTAGTTTAAATAATAAAGTCTTGAATCAATATTATTTATTCTCCAACATAAAAATTGTAAAGACAACTGACATGATGTAAGGATGAGTAACTAATTTAGTCAGCAAAAATGTCATCTATCATCCCAATGTCATCAGATGTCAGAGAATTTATGATAATATGATAGAAATCTATCGATCTCAAATCAATGGACATAAAAGATGTATTAGAATTTACAGATTATCTATTTTTTTCACAGACTGGTAAACATATAGATAGTCTGCAAGAGAGCATTTTGAAAGGAACCTTGGATGGTCAGAAATATAGCGAAATAGCAGAAGCGGAACATTGTACCGAAGGTCACGTCAGAAATGTTGCCTCGGAACTATGGCAAAATATTTCCAGTGCTTTAGGTGAAGAAGTTAATAAATATAATTTTCGCCGTACCTTACAAAAACCTAATTTTTCTATAACTTCATCAAGTTTTACAAAAGAATTCATAAATGTTAGTAATATTAATTTTTGCTATAGTAATATCCAACAACTAGAAATTATGAATAATAGATTAGCTCCCTCTCCCCCAGAAACATCCCAAACCCAAAATCAATCAACAATTATCAATTTAATAGAAGCACCTGAATTAACGACCTTTTACGATCGCACCTCAGAATTAACTACCCTCAAACAATGGATATTAGAAGACCATACTCGCTTAATTACCATTTATGGATTAAGTGGAATTGGAAAAAGTGCGCTAACGGTTAAGCTGATAGAAGAAATTAATAGTGAATTTGATTATATTATCTGGAAAAGTTTTAATAATATTCCTACCCTTTCAACACTACAAACCGAACTTAAAGACTTTTTTTCTCAATCTCAACAAACCCTCTTATCTACAGTTATTGATTATTTTCGTAACTCTCGCTGTTTAGTGATTCTTGATGACCTACAGGATATTTTAAAAAGTGGTGAATTAGCAGGTCAATACTTACCCGGATATGAAGATTATAGTAAATTTTTTAAACAAATTACTACATCTCCCCATCAAAGTTGTTTAATTCTCCTGAGTTGGACAAAACCCATAGAAATCGCCAATTTAGAAACAGAAAATAGCTCCGCACAAACCTTAAATCTCAAAGGATTAGGGGAAGAAGCAACCGAAATCTTACGAGAAAAAGGGTTAATTGATCAGGAAAATTGGTTAGAATTAATTACAATCTATCAAGGTCATCCTAGATGGTTAAAGATTATTGCTTCAACAATTATTGAACTCTTTAATGGTAGTGTTTCCCTGTTTTTAGCCGAACAAAATGATATCTATTTAGGAGATTTAGAACCTGGTTTAGAATCTCACTTAGACCGTTTATCGAAATTAGAAAAACAAGTAATATATTGGTTAGCGACTCAAGCTCAACCCGTCAATATTTCCCAAAAACCTGCTAACCTGGTATTATCAAAACCTGAATTTATGCAAGCGATACAATCATTAATTCGACGGAATTTAATTGAAAAAGTTGAAGGAGGAGGGCGATCGCTATTTCTATTAAATCCTGTATTCAAAGCATATATTCAGTTTCATACAACAGATCAGCTTTACTCAATTTAGTTACTTTCCGTATATCCTAACTTCTATAATCTTGACTATAATGTTAATAGAATGTTTATAAAAGATAATGACGAGGAATAAAAAATGCGATCGCCTTTACCCCTATTGACCGTTGAAGACTATCTAAACGCCGAAGCTAACAGTCAAACTCGCCATGAATATGTCGGTGGCTATGTCTTTGCGATGGCGGGTGCGAGTGAGGAACATAATATTATTGCAGGAAATATTTTTGCCTTATTGCGTCCTCATCTGCGGGGAAGTTCTTGTCGGGTGTTTGTGTCGGATATGAAAGTTAAAGTTCAAGACGATATTTTCTATTATCCTGACTTGCTGGTCACTTGTAACCCCCAAGATAATCATAGATATTTTAAAACTCAACCTAGTTTAATTATAGAAGTTCTTTCAGAAACGACAGAAACTACGGATAGACGAGAAAAATTAATGAACTATCAAACCCTTGACAGTTTAAAAGAATATGTTTTAGTCTCCCAAAATCAAATGCAAGTGGAAATTTATCGTCAAGATGATCAAGGAAATTGGACAATCCAAATTTTAGGACAAAAAGACGATTTAATCTTAGAATCTGTGGGGTTAACGCTGACAATGGCGCAAATTTATGAAGATGTCTTTAATAATTGAAATTAGGATTAAGTCTAAGAATCTGATGATCTGGGAAGTTCGATGATAAATTCTGTTCCAATTCCTAATACTGACTGACATTTAATTGTACCTTGATGTCGCTCTTCAATAATTTGACGACTGACAGATAAACCAATTCCAGTTCCTTGTTCTACGGGTTTTGTGATTAATAACGCTTCAAAAATTGTATTTTGATCATTCTCAGGTATTCCTAAACTATTATCTTGAATTGATAAAATAACAGAATCTGAAGTTAAGCTGGTTTTAATTGTGATTGTGGGTTTAAATTCAGGATTAGAGGGTTGAGCTTTGGCTTTTTCATCTAAAGCATTAACGCTATAATTAATTAAATAAGATAAAGCTTGATTAAAATGTCCGGGATAACAGTTAATTTCCGGGATGTCTCCATAGTTCTTAATCACCTCAATGGGGGATCGGATTTTAGTTCCTTTAAACCGACTTTTTAACATTAATAATACACTATCAATGCCATCGTGAATATTAAATAATACTTGGCGATCGCTTTCAAATCTCCCAAACGTCCGTAAAGCATTACTAATTTGATGTAAACGTTCTGCTCCATTTTCCATAGCCGATAACAATTTCGGCACATCTTCCGTTAAATACTCTAAATCAATCGCATCAATTTCATCAGCAATTTCACTAACAGGATCGGGATAATGTTCTTGATACAGTTCAATTAAATTTAATAAATCTTTGACATAATCTTTAATATAAGTAATATTTCCGGCAATACACCCTAACGGATTATTAATTTCATGGACAACACTTGAAACCAAATGACTCAAGGTAGCTGTTTTTTCTTGTTGAACTAATTCCAAAATATCCGTCGCATTGAGTTGTTCTTCTGACGGGTTTGTTAAACTCATACTAAATTCTCCTTATAATCAGTTATCAGCTATCCGTTATCAGTTATTAGTCAAGAAAAGAAGTTATCATTTAACTCTTAACTCATAGATAGAGACGCGCCATGGCACGTCTCTACACTGATGACTGATGACTGATGACTGATTACGGCGCTAATGCACTTCCGCGTAACAAACTCCCCAGGGTTTTTGCTGTAATCTTCATCTGAATTAGAGGGTTGGCCGGAACAACGGTTTTGTACAGATAGCTATCAAAAGTTAACTTCTGCACATCCCTATCCGCACACATCTCTACAAAAGCTTCACGGGTCGCATCCGTGCGATAGAAGACTCGTTGCAGAATATCTAACACCAGATAAGTAATGCCATATTTCTTATCCCAGAGTTTGATATATTCCTTCAGATCGGCTTCTGTGGGAATGCGTTTACCACTATTACTCCGTTCCACAATGGTTTCGGCACACATCCGCCCTGACTTGGCGGCGAAATAGATGCCTTCTCCAGAGGACTTCGTAACTGTTCCGGCGGCATCTCCGACTAACGCCACTCGTCCCACAACCCGACGAGGACGGGGATGTTCGGGAATGGGGTGAGCTTCTACTTTAATAATCTTACCGCCTTCGATGCGGCTCGCTGCCCGGGCGCGAATTCCCGCTTGCAATTGTTTGATCAGCGCTTGGTTGGGTTTCATGGTTCCAGTTCCCACCGCAACGTGATCATATTTGGGGAATACCCAGGCGTAGAAGTCTGGGGAAACGTCGTTACCAACGTACATTTCCGCCCGATCTTCATAATAGGCCATTTTATCTTCAGGGATACGGATGCGTTCTTGGAAGGCGATCGCATAATTATAATCCCCAGCATCAATGGCTTTAGCAATGCGGGAGTTAGCTCCATCCGCCCCGATCACCACATCCACTTCTAGGGTTTTGGGTGTACCCACGCCACCTTCAGCCGTTGCATGATCATGATAATGAATCACATAAGGCTCGGAACTGGTTTTAGGAATTTCTAATTGATGAACAGTACCATTTATTAAAATTGTCCCTAGAGAGACGGCGCGATCGCGCATAAACCCATCGAGAATTTCCCGACGGCACATTCCAATATATTCGTCTTCTTTTTCAATGAAAATATCAACCTCACGGTTCGAGGGAGAGATCATTTTCATTTTTCTCACCCGCCGATCAATGACATGAGCAGGTAAGTCAAACTCACTCACCATACAAAGCGGGATCGCCCCACCACAGGGTTTGGCGTTATCCAGCTTCCGTTCAAACAGGTAGGTTTCAATGCCTGCTTTAACTAGCGTCTCGGCTGCGGAAGAACCCGCAGGGCCAGAACCAACAACAGCAACCCGTAGTGTCAACGGTCTTCTCCCAATCTATCTCGTCTTTTTACTAATTTGTGATGGTATCACGGACACTCACCTGGAAACCATTTCTCCCCCGTCAGTTGTGACGCTTTGCAATACACCTTAACAGTTTGTAATAAAGTAGGGGCGGTTGAGGGTTGCTTGTCTCCCCCTGCTTCTACTCTAAATCTTGGGTTTGGGTAGAATTCGGACGAATTTAACAATTTGACCGGTTACTTCTATTCCAATTAAATAATTTTCTAAAGTAAAGCGATAAAAAATAGCACTTGAACCTAATGGCTTAAGTTCGGGTAAGTCTTTGAGAGTTTTAATCTGTTTAAATTCAACAAAGACAAAATGATAGACCTTAGAATAAGCGGATGGTTCTAAGCTTATTAGGTCATGAATAAAAGATCGACCATAGCGGACATCAAGCGTCACGATGGGGTTACTCAGTCATTCATTTGGGGGATAGGACGATAGGTGGGATGGTGATGTTCTGAATGGGAGGCACTGGGTCTACTATACTCAAAATGCAACAGTTCTAGGGCTTCATCATAGGTTAAAGAGTCTCCTGGTGTTAAAGTTTCCTTGGCTTCTTGAATCGCTTTGAGCATATAGGTATCATAAAATAGGGTTTGCAAGGATTTCCAGGCTTTTCCTAAGTCTTCTTCGGAGATCTGATCAACTAAGTAATGCAGTTTTTTTCTAAGAGGATTTATCATTTGTAGAACTAAAAATCCCTAACTCGGTCGTTTAATTCTACTATTATATCATTTTTAGTTGCAATTTTTAAATTGTAAAGTTTCGCTTGAAACGAAGATCAAAATCAGCTTTCTTTTTCTGATTACATTGAGAACACAAGGTTTGTAAATTACTAATATCGTTAGAACCTCCTTTTGCTAATGGGATAATATGATCCATTGTCAGTTGGGTTTCATTTTCGGTTTTACCACAGCTTTTACATTGATAATTATCTCGTAAAAATACATATCTTCTAACTTCTTGAGGAATGACAATTCTGGGGGTAGGTTTCATTAATTTAACCATCCTGTAATCAAGCTTCTATTTTTTTATTATAGATCATGTTCTATGATAAAAAAATCAGCTTATATACTTACCCTTTCTCAAATAATTATCTTCTAGCCTTACTGAAAACTCTTTTAAAAATTTCCCAACTTTGATTTGACTATCGCCTCAATATTCTGCCACTTTTCCAGACTTGACTGGGACGACAAAAGATATTTCTCATGAGCTAATCTTAACTGATTTTCTATCTCCAAATATAGGTTATGTTGGTTGACTGATGGGTTGACAAAAGAATACTCAACAATAGCAATATTTAAGGCAAACCACAGACAGTAAATAAAGTAGCAATTCTGATCATTTTCCAATTTTCCTAAAGCATTTTCTATCGCTGATGCAATTCTGCCAAATTCTTGTTCTGCTTTGAAATTAGCTATTCCAATTTCGGCTACTAGATCATAGTTTAACTCAGAATATTTATTTCTACCCTTAGTCCAGAATTTATTAAACAGTTCATCACTATTAACTTTTTTTGAATTTTGTCGATTATTAATAATATTGCACATTGAAGTTGTAATATCGTCAATTGCAAAATATAAGGTGTATACTTTGGCTGTATTGTTCATGGTTTTTGTTAAAATTAAGTCATAATGCCCTGAACTTGCATTTCGGGCTGTAGAGACGCGCCATGGCACGTCTCTACGTCATCTAAATATAACTAAGATCATTAACCCGTTTTAACGGGTTTTAGCTTTTAGCCTGAAATTTATTTCAAGGCTTTTAGCGTGATTTTTGATAAACTTTAGGCGCGCCTCGCCCCTATGATGAATAGGATTTTAAGACGTTTATACAACTGATTTAGACTTGCTATATAGAGGGTAAAACTAAGATATCTCATGAAGAAATCCTGTTTCTATTTAACTATTATTTTCTCGGTTTAATTTTTGACGAATATCATCTAAGGATTTTGCTACTTTATCCATTTCGTCTATTTTTTCTTCCTCTTGAACTTCTACTTCTTCCGGTTCATCGGGACAAAATTCGAGAGTAACTTTAATTCTAACTTTTCCGGGTTGCCATTCCTTCGTCCCTAACTTTAAAAGTTTACACTCTTTTCCTTCTTCAAACCATTGCCAATCATAACGACTGTCACCTTTAATCACATACAATGATTGATTAGATTGTTTACTAACAAGTAATTCTATAATTCGATTTGCACACTTTTTCAAAGCAAACTCAATATCTTGTTTCAGTTTTTCAACAAGACAAGTATGATTTCCAAACAATAGAACTTCATAATCTTCACAATTTTCTGAATTAACAACATCGCTCATATTGATTATTAGCCTCATAAAATATCCATAAATTTATTATAGAGTTATAAAATTAATTCGTCAATCTCAAAATATTAGAGTATTGAGCATAAAATTACTGATGACAGTATACATTAAAATTCAGTCTTTCCAAAAACCCAGTTTCTGCGAGAAACCGGGTTTTTAGAGAGGTAACGAGTCTAAAGGTTAAAAATCGAAACGCTCATCACTAATCTTAGAATTAGAGATGGTTGGTAATAAATGTTCAAATAGTTGCATTGACTGTAAACAACTATTAATCGCTGAAACAAATTGATTGTATTCCTCAATTTTTTGGTTGACTTCAGACTGAAATCGAGCATTCGTTTTGATTTTCTCCTCCGCTTCCTGTGCTAAGGTATTCTCTAAATAAACTCGCGCTTGACTGTATTGCTGCATAATTTCTTCCCCTTGAATTTCCGTCATCGGTAATAATTGAGTTTTCAGGGTTTGGTTAACCGTTTGGCGGAAGGTTTGATTAATGGTTTTTGAGACTTTGGGTTCAAAATCTAACTTCAACAATTGACGGATAGCGGGTTCTGCATCCACCATTGTTGTACAGTCATAACTGGATGAGGTTTGTAATAAAGTTTGGCGAAATTGATAAATCGAAAATGTGCCTTCATCATAGAATTTAGGACTTTCTCGCACATAGCGATCGCATTCCGTTTTAGCCATCGCAACTAACGCTTGATTAACCTCTTCTTCTAACCGTTTTAACCGCAGTTCTATTCCGCCATCATTTCCTAATAAACGATTGAGTTTGCGATAATATTCGGTCTTACGAACTCGTTCAACTAAACGACGGAAAAACCCTGCATTTACAGATTGAACCGCCTCCACTAAAATATCCTCTAATTGGTTCGCTAAAAAATATAATGCTTCCACTAAAACCGCTAATAACGGCGCAGTTGCATTCCGAGGATGGCTGAAGGTCGCACGACTATAAGCTTCTTTTACAGAAAAACTATCCAATAATTCATCTAAACGCCTCACCATCCGAGATTGTAATTGATTAAAATCCTGTTCAAAGCCATCACATTTACTGGTAATAATTCGATTCACTTCTTCCGCAATATGATCTCGAAATTCCTGTCCG
Source organism: Planktothrix tepida PCC 9214 (assembly GCF_900009145.1). NCBI lineage: Bacteria > Bacillati > Cyanobacteriota > Cyanophyceae > Oscillatoriales > Microcoleaceae > Planktothrix > Planktothrix tepida. The sequence continues at coordinate 12,437 of NZ_LN889803.1, read as the reverse complement.
GCTTCTTGCAATTGTTGATTCAGCAGTTGTAATTCCTGGGCTTTCATCGATTCAATTTCACGCGGTTGACTGTCTAATTCCCGTTGAATTGATTCGTAATACTTTCGCAGGGGAATACAAATATCTTCTAAATCATCGGCTAGATTCTTAAACAGTTGGGGACGTTTTTCTTGGGTTAAATAGTAAGTAATGGCGGTACGGAAATCTTCAATTCCGCTATCTTTAATTAACTGATCAATCAGGGGTTGTCCCCAATCTGCTAAAATCCTGACATAGTTTTGATTGGGAGATTCAAACCCGTTAATTGTGACTCGGAATTGAATCGGAAGTTTGCGGGAACTGCCACAATAGTTATTAAAAGCATAGACAAATTGAGGGGTTTCTTCTTCTCCCCCAAATCCTTTAATACTTTCGGCAAAAATACTATCTAACCCAAAGCGATCGCGTCCCGTTGTTGATTTAATTTGGCTTCCATAAAACCCTAATAATCCACTGGTTTTATAGACTCTGGTAGTATCCTGAAAATCCGAATAAATTAAGTTATCTAATCGTTGACGCAGTTGGGCATTATACCACGTTTCATCAATGCGATTAAACACATAAAAAACGCGATTGCGGATACTGGGATTTTGACGAATTCGTTCTAAGAGTTCCGTTTCTTCTATTGTCATTTCTCCCGCCGATGCAGGTTTTAAAACACAGACCACCGCCGAGGTATCGGGATTCTCAATTTTCTGATAAGTTAATTGAGCATCTTTCTCTACAGGCGCATCAATTCCAGGGGTGTCAATAATGACATTTCCATCTTGTAATAGGGGATGATAGCAATAGTATTCAATCCGTTTTAAGACTGCACTATTACTGCCTCGACGGGCATAACTGGCAGCTTCTTTGAGGTTAGAAAAGTTAAACTGTTCCATAGAATAAGTCGCATTATTCAGGGTGTGAATGCGATCGCGGTTTTCCACAAACCCTTTCATTAATAAATCTAACGCTTTGGCTTGTTTTGCCCGTTCAGATTTATTAACTCCTCCTTCTTGCTGAATAATTTTGTCACAGCCTTCTAAAAGCAAATCAATCACATCATTGCGATTAATATTAACATTAGAACTTAATCCTAAAAGCTGACATAAAGCCGCGACTTGTTCGCGAATTTCGGCTTCACTTAAAAAGGTTAAAACCACCCGTTCTTGATCCGGTTCAGCATAGTCAATATAACATTCGGTTCCGGTGGCGTGTCCCTCTGCACTATATAATAATTCCCGTTCTAAAAGGGCATTAATTAACATTGATTTTCCAGCACTAAACGCCCCCGCAAACACAATTTCAAACTTGGGGGAGATTACTTTATTCAAAGATGCACGCACCGCCGTAATATCCTGTTGTCGCAGGGACGGTTCTTGATGCAGAAGTTTGACTAAGCCTTCAACCTGATGTTGTAGATTTTGGCACTGAGGCGAGAGTGGAGTATTCATGTGTAAAACTCTAATTTAGATAAAAAATATCTCAGTTTAGATTATCCCTCAAAAGCGATAGCTTGGGTATCAAACTTTACTTTAATTTACAGTTTCAGTCTAAGTGGCTATCAAATTTTGAGGTAATTTGTTGATTTTAACTTCTGTTAGCTAATTTTTGGACAATTAATTTATGTTTAATTAAGCTAGAGAGGCTTTAAAGTGGGTTTTATTACATTTGTTGTTTAACAAAAAAGGGAGTTATAAGAACAGATGTAAATAATTTTTAAACTTTTAGAGGTTAGTGAAAACTATGATATAATACTCTCATAAAGGGTTTCAAAAATATCCAGTTCCAAAAAACGTATGTTTAACTTTCGATGGCCGGGAAAATCCCAAAACAAGTTTTTATATTTATTGATTGCCAGTATTCTTTTTCCCGTACTTGCTGTCAGTTCATTCAATATTATTAACTCCCGCCAATATCTAATTGATTCCGTTGCTCGCTCGATGAAAAATGAGGAACAAAATAGTGGGGAAACCATCAATCTTTTCATGAGCAATTTCAAATCTGATATTTTATATTTAAGTGAAACTCCCCCGATTCAAGGCATTGTTAGAGCCCGGGAAAACAAAGGGATTGATCCTCAAGATAAATCTAGCTATGAAAACTGGATAAATCGATTAACGATTATTTTTTCTTCGTTCTTAAGAAATCGTCCCTATTATGATCAATTACGATATCTGGATGAAGATGGAAATGAACTGGTGAGAGTCCAAGTTGCTAATGGTCAAGTTATAGTGGTTCCCAGCAAAGAGTTAAAAAACAGAACTTCATCAGAATACTTTCGGGAAACTTTAAGCTTAAAACCAGGACAAGTTTATGTTTCTCCTATAAACTTGAGTCGAGAGAATGATCAAATTGAAATTCCTTATAAACCCATTGTTCGGTATGGAGTTCCCATTTATAATCAAGCTGGTGAGAAACGAGGCGTTTTAGTTGCTAATATTTTAATTGAACGGTTGTTTGAGCTTGCTGATAATGATAATTTAAGTTCGGAATTGCAACAACAATTTTTTGTAGTTAATCAAGATGGATATTATTTAAGCCATCCCCTTCCCGAAAAACAGTGGGGGTTTGAATTAAATAAAAATTATAATCTCAAAAATGATTTTTCAGAACCTATTGTTAAGCAAGTGCTATCAGGAGGAAATGGCTTGATTACAGATATATCTAACTCAATTATGACTTATAATACCATCTTTCCCGATTCAGTTAATCGCAAAAATCCTTTTATTTTAGTCTATGAAACACCCAAATCTGTTGTTTTAGAACCCATCAATCAGTTTATTCGGATAGCTGTAATTGTTACCTTTTTGATTGGGGGATTTTTTGTATTTTTGGGAGTCATTCTGTTAAAGAAATTAGTCAATTCTATTTTGGAAGTTGTCGGGGTTGTGACTTCCTTTTCCAGTCAGATTGTGTCCACAATTAATGAACAAGAACGGATTACCAATCAACAATTATCTTCAGTTCAAGAAACAACCGTAACAATGGATGAATTAAGTGCTTCCTCTCAACAATCTTCTCAACAAGCAGAAGGGGCTGTTTTTGGGGCTCAACAAGCCTTAATTCGGGTAGAACAGGGGACAGTCGCCATTCAAAAAGCGTTACAAGAAATGGAAACCCTGAAAATCAAAGTAGAATCTATTGCTGAAAAAATTGTGCAGTTAAGTGAACAAACCCATCAAATTGGTAGTGTTTCTGATGTGGTCAGTGATTTATCAAATCAAACCAATATGTTAGCGTTAAACGCCGCCGTTGAAGCGGTACGCGCTGGAGAACATGGAAAGGGATTTGCTGTTGTCGCGTCTGAAATTAGAAAACTCTCCGATGCGAGTCAAAAATCCAGCCAAAAAATTAATACCTTAGTCAATGATATTCAACGGATGATTCAAACAACAGTTGTGGTGACTGAAGAAGGAACAAAAAATGTTGAATCTGGGGTTCATGTCGCTCACCAAACGGCTCAAGTCTTTTCCGATGTGTCAAAATCAATGGAACAAATCGTTGAAAGTAGTCAACAAATTGCCTTAACATCTAAACAGCAAGCCGTCGCTATTCAACAGGTTAATCAAGCTATGAATAATCTCACACGAGGTGCTAATGAAACGGCTCTCGGTGTCAACCAAATTAAAAACGGAAGTGCAAAACTCAGTGATGCAACTCATAACTTAAAAGAAGTGTTATAGTGCTATTTGAACAGGGAACAGGGAACAGTAAGGAGTGAAAGGGTTTGCTGGATTTAGACGTGTACTAACTGTACTGTGTAGTGCTATGTAATCTTTTTCCCCATCTTGCTTTAACTCGAAACGGTTAACCCTAATTGCTCATGACAACGTTGAATATATAAAGAGGTAATGGTATCGTTGGGGTTATGTTGTAGAACGGTTTGGAAATATCCTAATGCTTCTTCATAGTTTTGGTTTTTCCACGCTTGAATTCCCTGATCAAATTGTGATAAAATTAAAACTTCTGAGGTGGAAAAGGCGGAGGAAAGAGTTCCCAAAAGTTCATAAATTTCAATCGCATTTTGTTTCCCTCTAGGGATAACACAATCAATCCACCGCCAATAAAATAAATCAGGTGTTACAGGGTATTGAGTAACTAAGGAATCCGAAACGGTCTCCACCCAAGTTGTTGCTTTATTCAGGTGTTCTAAAGTCGATTGACTTACAATAATCGTACAACCATAGACTTTCGTGAGTCCTTCCAATCGAGAAGCGGTATTAACAACATCTCCAATCACCGTTGAATCCATTCTCTCTTCTGAACCTAATGTCCCAATCATTCCCTTTCCGGTATGAATTCCAATCCCAATGTTTATCGGATGTTGCCTTTTTTTAAAGTGAGGATGATTAAATTCTTGTAAACTTTTTTTCATTATTAATGCAGCGTTAAGTGCATCCTGGCTTTGTAATTGAGGTCGGTCAAAAACAGCCATGATGGCATCCCCTAAATATTTATCAATAAATCCATGATGGGAGGTAATACAGCCACTCATTTTATTAAAAAAAGCATTTAACCATTCAAAGGTTTCTTGAGGATTTTGGGATTCTGCAATGGCGGTAAAATCTCGAATATCACAAAATAAAATCGTCAATTCTTCTTCGGTAACATTTCCTAAGCGAATCGATTCAACCCCTTCAGGGGCGATGCGGTTTAAAAATTGTTCAGGAACAAATAAACGAAATTTTTCTGATAAATCTTCATTAATTTGCCAAGCTACAGAAAGTTGACGTTTTGTAGTTTCTTGAATCCGCCGCTTCATTAAAGTCTGGTGCGAAGCTTGGCGAATTTCTTGTAACTGAAGCAAATTCGCAACTTTTGCTAACAGTAATCGACTCTTAAACGGTTTAGTAATATAATCATCTGCCATTTGTTCCATTCCTTTCAATTTCGATTCTTCATCATCTAAAGCAGTTAAAAAAATAATCGGAATGGTTTTTAAGAATTCTTGTTGTCGAAAATAATGGCAAACCTCAAATCCGTTCATTTCTGGCATCATCACATCTAACAAAACCAAATCAGGAATACAGGTTTGAGTTAACTGTATGGCTTCTATTCCCGATGTTGCTGACTGGGTTTGATAGCCTGCTGATGCCAGTAAGTTTTCTAATAAACGGAGATTCATCGGTTCGTCATCGACGAGAAGAATACACGGCGATGGGTTGGACATGAGATTAATTTTAATCAAAATTGAACGTTTAAAAAACCAACCTGCTGATAGGTTGCTGCCCCTACTTTTAATATTAGGTTTCCGCAAAACTCAAGAAAAAACTGGTCGCTCTGAACATCACCCTGATGTTATCATTACAACGAATCAGAATCCTGCTTTTCATCCGTCATTGTATAGATTTTGTCTATCCCCTCTTCGATGAAGACCCCAGAAAAGATTTCACCAGAGACAGCATTAAGTCTAAATCTAAAGGTTTACTTAAATAGGCAGATGCACCCGCAGCTAAACAGCGTTCTCGGTCGCCTGCCATTGCCATTGCTGTCAGCGCAATAATCGGAACAGATTGCCACAGAGAATGGTTTTGAAGTTGACGCATCAGTTCTATCCCATCTATCTCTGGTAACTGCACATCCATTAAAATTAAATCGGGTAAGGATTTTTCAGTTACTAGGGGAGAATGAATGGCTTCTAACATAGTTTGACCATCACTAATTAATTCAACTCGATATCCCTCTAACTCTAAAATTTCAGAAACTAATAATTGATTAAAGGGTTGATCTTCCACGACTAAAATTCGAGGAATATTGGGATAATTCAGATTAGAACTATCAGAAGCATCAGATTTTTGATCTTTAGATAAAGCTTGAGGTTGCCGATTCAGACTGAATTCTTCACGCATTTCTGTTAAAGGCAACCACACCCGAAATAAGCTGCCTTGATTCACCGTTGAACGGAAGGAAACCGTGCCGCCATGTAACTCTGCCAGTCGTTTAACTAATGCTAATCCTAATCCGGTTCCTTCATGGCGACGGGTTAAAGAAGAATCTACTTGTTGAAAGGGACGAAACAAAAGATGCCAACGTTCTTCTGGAATCCCAATCCCTGAGTCTTTTACTTCTAAACAAAGATAAGGTGTACTGGAATTTACTGGGGAACAATCCGGTCGATAATCTTGATCAATTTGGCTGCCATAAGCTAAAAATCCACTGAGTTTAATGCTTCCTCCCTCCGGTGTAAATTTCACCGCATTAGACAGTAAATTAATAATAATTTGTCGCACCCGTCGCTCATCTAAAAAGGCTTGATTGAATCGATAATCTAATTCTAAAGACATCGCCAACCGTTTTTTGTCAGCACGAGGCTGCATCATTCTTAAGCCTTCAGTACACAGGCGGTGAACATCGACAATTGTTAAATCAAGTTCGGTTTTTCCGGCTTCAATTTTGGATAAATCCAGAATATCATTAATCAGTTGTAAGAGATGTTGACCACTTTTTTCAATCAGTTGAACGTGATGCAGTTGCCGTTCATTTAAAATCCCTCCAATCTGGCGTTTAAGTAAGTCGGAAAACCCTAAAATACTATTGAGGGGAGTTCGCAGTTCATGAGACATGGACGCCAAAAACTCGGATTTTAGTTGAGAAGCTCGTTCTAAATCTTCGTTAATTTGACGCAGGCGAGTTTGTGCTTGTGTCCGTTCAATCGCCGCACCCAGCGTCCGACAAGCTGCATCTAACATATCCCGTTGAGGATATTGTTGAAATCGATTTAAGTCCCGTGATTCTAAAGTTAAAACCCCAATAATATTTCCATTAGTCGCCGGGATGGGGAAAATTCCTAACTGACCAATTCCGGGAGAGCGAAATGCAGGAACGGATTTAGGATGTTGAGCATAATTTTGCACAAAAATAGGTTGACCCGTTGCCACCACATCCCATAATAAACCTTGACCATAGGGAATTCCATCCTTTAAGATTTCCTGCATTAAAGCAATGGCAGGTTCTCCATAGGTGGCAATAAATTGACCCGAAATTTGATTCATAATCGTTTCAGCTTGGCGATTTCTTCCCTCTCCATAAATGACTTTCACATCCCCAAAAGCCGCATTGATAACGGAAACTAAATAATTCAAGGCAAACTGAGCCACCTCTTGTAAATTATCAGAATCTTGTAAACGTTCATTTAACCCTAATAAAAATTTTAATCGCTGAACTTCTGTATTTAAGTGGGTTTGAGAATTTCGATAATAAGTTACATCTCGAAACGTGAATAACCGACCGCCCTGGGAAGTTAAGGTACTTTCAACTTCTAAATAAATGCCGTTACTTTGCTGAATACAAAAAGATAAATTAGGAATTTCTGTTTGCTGTAAACAAGCCGTGAGTTGCTGACATTGTTGTTCACTCCAATAGCCCTGAGCAACCACTTCTGAACAAATCCTTTCTAAGGGAGGATGTTGAGTTAAAAAATTGAGAGATAATCCCCAAATTTCAGCTAATTTTTGATTAAATAAAACTAAATGATGCGAAGAATTAAATAAAGCGATCGCATTATCAATCTGGTTCAGAATTAATTCTTGCTCTTCCCGCAACTGGTGGACATCCATTGCCAATGGCGGTTGCTCGCTATTACTCATCTCTTCAATCATGGTGTTTCTGGGGGAAGCCGGACTCAATTAGGTTGGATTAGGGTGGATAAAAATAATGTAACAAATCTTAACGATATTAGAGCCGAGAAGAGCCAAAGCAGATTTGAGTAGTGGCTCAACCATTCACCGTCAATAGCCAACAGTCAACGATAACTCTATTTTCTCAGAAAATCCGAGGCACAATCGCAAAATTTTGTAATTTTTGATATAAAATCAAAACGATGTAAAGATTTGTTTAGAGTTACTGGAACCTACTTAAAGAGGATAGAACACAATGGCTTTTGAACTTCCGCCTTTACCTTATGCTCCTGATGCTTTAGAAGGAAGCAAAATGTCGGCGCAGACCTTTTCCTACCATTATGGTAAACACCATGCAGCTTATGTTACGAATCTAAACAATCTGATCAAAGACACTGACCTGGCGAATAAATCCTTAGAAGAAATTATCAAAGCCACGGCCAATGACCCCGCCAAAGTCGGAATCTTCAACAACGCCGCCCAGGTGTGGAACCATTCTTTCTTCTGGAATTGTATGAAACCCGGTGGGGGGGGTGAACCCACAGGAGATTTAGCCAACAAAATTAATCACGATTTTGGTGGGTTTGACAAATTTGTAACAGAATTCAAAAACGCTGCGGCGACTCAATTTGGGAGTGGTTGGGCTTGGTTAGTGCTGGAAAATGGCAAACTGAAAGTCACCAAAACGGCTAATGCGGCTAACCCAATGGTGGATGGGGCGACTCCGTTATTAACCTTAGATGTTTGGGAACACGCCTATTATCTCGACTTCCAAAACGCTAGACCGGGTTATATTGACAACTTCCTGAGTAGCTTGGTGAATTGGGACTTTGTAGCCAGCAATTTAGCTTCTGCATCATAGAAAAGCTGGGAGTGGGGAAGGGATGATTTTTTCCCTATTCCCGGTTTATAATTTCCGATTAATGGATTAAAATCCGAGTTATGAATAGTCAAGAACTAGCCCGATATATTGAAAGCACGGATAGTATTTCTAAACCTTGGTTATTAGTTCAATTGCGCTTAAAAAAGCTTCAAGAGCGTCGATCTGAAATTTCCCACGAAGAGTATATTCAAGAGTTAGCCCAACTGCATCAAGAGTTAATGAATTTGGGCGAATGGTGGTTAGGAATAGAAGATGAAGTGTTTGGTTAAACTCTATTTTTCGGGTAGGGAATAGGGAACAGGGAACAGGGAACAGGGAACAGGGAATAGTTTGCTGAATGTAGTGGAGGCGCGCCATGTATTGGTCTTTACTTAAGTCATAATGCCCTGAACTAAAGTTCGGGCTAAAAGCTCAAACCCGTTCAAACGGGTTAAGAAAGGCAAGCCTTCAGTCATCTTTAGATGACGTAGAGGGGGTTACATGGCGCGTCTCTACAGCCTGAAATTTATTTCAAGGCTTTTAGCGCATCTCTACTATAGTGCTACGCATTACAGTTAGGACATTTCTAAATACAGCAAAAGGATTCACTGCTTACTGTTCCCTGTTCCCTGTTCCCTGTTCCCTGTTCCCTGTTCAAGTAGTGCTATACAACTTTCCCTTCGGCTATTTCCTAACAATATTTAGAGATATCTTCGTGACATTCATCTGCTAAATAACACAACGCCCGGAAACGTAACCCGACAAATTGTTCATATAAAGGATTCAATTTGCACATCGGGGGAATATGAACAATCTTGCGCCCAAATATGGTGAGATCTCGTTCAAAAGGACACTGAGGCGGAATTAATTTACACACCGCATGGGCAACTTTAGAATCATGAATTTCTAAGTCATCTAACCAATGTTTAACCGGAGAGAGAACATCCAGATGATGATCATCATGGCTATTGTGACTTATGCAAATTTCCCCTAACTCCCCCGATTGAATTTGGGATAAATCTTGTAAGGTTTTGCGTAAGGTATCTAAGGCTTCTATTTTCAGGTTTAACGCTTGACAAAATTGATGGAGTAAATCATCCTCACAAATTGAATAAATCCCATCAGCTAAAGCCACCATTACCGCCGTTCTCAGGAAGTTTTCAGCCAGTTTAGGATGGGTTCCTAAAACAGCCCCTAATTCCTCCGGTGAAATGGGATCTAAACTATCAACATCCGTGACCGCGACTAATTCATCATGGGTTAACGCATCAATTAACTCATGTTCTTCTTCGCCAAAACTTCCATCCGCCCAAGCCAGGGTTAACAGTCCCCGCATCCACGCCAGACTTTGTTCTGTGGTGTATGAAATTCGAGATGTGCTCGTCATAGGTTTTCCTCTTCGCCAAATCTCCTATGGTTCAGTCCCTGTTATTTTCCGTTGGGTTATGCGGAAAAACAAGACTAAGCTTTTTTGCTTATTTCTATGTTAGCTGCAACTCAAAGGAACCCAGCAAATTTTATCCATGCAAAACCAACGCCCAGCAGTCGCTATGGCGTTGGAGACTTCACACAATCAAAAATTAAATCAACGAGAAGGAGATCAGCTACTCCCGGTGAAGATAACTTCAGGAAATTTGCCTTGGGCTTCGCTCATGGGGCGATTTCTGCCCTCTTCTTGCCAATAATTGATCACCTCGGTTGCTTTATTGAGCAACTCAACTTGATCACCTTCAGAAATCCAACGTTTGGATTCCATTTCTGTTTTCAGTTGTTCCCAAGCATCGTTGCGAGGCCAGAAAAAGTAAGAGGTTAAAGGACTTGTGCCTTTACCCACCACTTGATCCACCGCCAGCGCAACATTCTCATCCAGCCAGAGAACTTTTAGTACGAACCTTGACAATTACACCTCCAGGTCTATCCCAGGCTTAATTAAAAATATTACAATCCTCTATAATACCTTATGTTTTTCCAAATCCGCCAATACTTTGATTGAGATTTGCCGGAGTACCCAGTTCGGGTGTAGCCTTGAGCATGACATAAGCTCAACGGACTCAATGATGAAAACCGCTATTGTTGTTTTTGATATTGATGGAGTCATTCGGGATGTGGGAGGTTCCTATCGACGGGCTATTGCTGATACCGTCGAACAGTTTACAAACGGCGCCTATCGTCCGACCCTGACCGATATTGATTATCTCAAAGCTGAGGGAATTTGGAATAATGATTGGGAAGCGTCTCAAGAATTAGTTTATCGTTATTTTGAAGCCCAAGGGAAAACAAGAACTGACATTTCCCTTAATTATCAACAGCTAATCGATTTTTTCCAGTCCCGTTATCGAGGGCTAGACCCCGAAGAATGGACAGGTTATATTTGCTCAGAACCCTTACTTTGTACCCCGAATTATTTTAAAAATTTGACTGAAAATCAGATCCTTTGGGGTTTCTTTAGTGGGGCGATGCGAGATGAAGCTCTCTATGTTTTGCAGGGTAAACTGAATTTAAGTTCTATTGTTTTAAGGGCGATGGAAGATGTTCCGGGGAAACCTGACCCAACAGGATTATTTGAAGTCATTGCAGAATTAGAGCCCGAAGAACATCAACACACTCCCGTTCTTTATGTTGGAGATACCGTAGCAGATTTATACACCGTAACCCAAGCCAAACAACTGCAACCTGAGCGTCTTTGGGTCGGTGTTGGGGTGCTTCCGCCCCATATTCAACAAGCTGATTTAGAACGTCGTCAAGGGTATCAGCAAAACTTAGAAAAGGCGGGAGCAACCATTGTATTAAATCAGTTAGAAGAATTAACTCCAGCAAAAATTAAGGAATTAATTTCTTAATCTAATTTCCCTTTTATTAAAAATTAGCGTCACAATGGGTTTAACGTGCGGTGAAATTTCTGATCAAAAATTGGTTTAATTTCTTCTCTAAAAATCAAGGTTCAAATTCTTCTGCTATTCTGAAAGAGGGTTTTATTGATCCAGTAACAGGGCGGCATAGTTTGGATCGTCTCTATGAACAATTTGCAAAACCCCAAGTTAAAGGACTTTTTGAACCCGATGCTCCGTCTATTTATATTAACCATAAAATCGGACAAAAGGTTTTAGGAGATTATATTATTGATCAAGTATTTGAAGATAAAAAAACCGGGTTTTATGCCGAGGGTCGTCTGCCTTTAAAAGCTAATCAACCTCCTGTTTTAGTGATTCGCGGCTATGGGTCATGGTATCCCTTTTATCGGGTTATAGAAGATACGCCCGATGTGTTTATTGCTAGTTGGGAAGGGCAATTAAAATCGGCTGAAAAAAAAGGTGCGATCGCTTGGTTAAAAAATCATACCCAACAAGGACAAAAACCCGATATGATTGGAGAAAGTTTAGGAGGAAAAGTAGCTCAACAAATTGTGATTAAATATTCAGATTATATTCGCTCAACGGTGACTTATAATTCATTAGGAATTTCACCGGAATTAGCAAAAATTGCTGGAATTAATAACATTTTTCACTATTTTACATTAGGAGAACGTTATGCCTTTTGGGCAAATCGAGGCGGTTATCTTCCGGGTTATTGTTTTCAAATTTCTAAACGGGGAAGGAATTGGGTTTATAAACTCGAAAATAAAATAATTTTAAAAGCCAAACTTTCAGATCTTAAAAATCATGTTAAATCTCGTAATCTATCACAACTATTTTGGGTATTTATAGCTCAGATCATCTTGCTTAAAAGACATAATGATATTATATTAAATCGTCATTCTCCTGTTGTTGATATAATCAATTTGGAGCAATTACAAAATATTTGATTTATGGTGATCGCCAGCGTGATTAATCCTCAAACCTAAAGTACACCTGTCTTTTCCTTTCCATTCTCCATTCTCCATTCTCCATTCTCCATTCTCCATTCTCCATTCTCCATTCTCCATTCTCCATTCTCCA